>CALPVV020000062.1 GCA_943327105.2 Nitrosovibrio sp. Nv4 | reverse complement strand
GCAAACTCGCCTTCATTTCACTGGGACTATTCGTTGAGTTTTCATGAAA
This sequence comes from Nitrosovibrio sp. Nv4, assembly GCA_943327105.2. Lineage (GTDB taxonomy): Bacteria > Bdellovibrionota > UBA1018 > UBA1018 > CAIMNF01 > CAIMNF01. Next base: position 14,391 of record CALPVV020000062.1, on the reverse strand, counting down.
TTCAAAAACGCATCAGTAAGGGCTTGAATGTCGATTCGAATGCACGCAAGTCCTGGCCAAAAGCTTATCTCCAAAGCCCGGATCGATGGTTTTTAACCAACATCAAATTGGCGAGTGATGTCGATCATGTTTCACAAATGTCGTTTGAGTATACCGACATTGATACGAAACAAACCTTGAATGTGACCATGAATGCTTACCAGGTTCGTAACTGGCTTGACCCTTCTCAGTTGAAAAGCACACGATTCAATCTTGAGATCAAGGGGCGATTGGCTGTATTCAGAGGCAAAGGTTCTGGACACGGAGTGGGGCTTTGCCAGTGGGGGGCGAAGCGTATGGGGGAACAAGGCTTTTCCCGTGAACAGATCCTGACCCATTACTACCCAGGCTTCAAACTCATTAAAATGCTGTAAACTTACAACCTCGGAGTGGTGTTTCTCAGAACTTTCGTGTTAAAAATGACGAATGATTCGATTGTTAATCTTTGGTCTTCTGACAAACGGGGTTTGTTTTTTTTATCAGACGGATTCAAATGCCACATCAATGGTGGTTCAAGATTATCGTTCGATCGTTTATCATGGTGAACCCGTTCAAAAAGGGTTGTGGGCGATCGAGTTGAGTCCACCTGCTAAACATCATTTCAACCTAGATGCTCCTCTTGGTGCCAGGAAGGGGAACCTGAACTTTGATGTCTTGATCAAGACCCCTTCAAAAATCTTATTTCAATTGGAAGACTCTTCGATCACTAATGGCTCTGTTGTCGAGACCAGCGCGTTTCTTTGTGATGAACAAAAAACCTACTGTTTGAAGAAAAAAGTCATGGTGACACTTGATGCCTCAACATCAAAAACGATCAGCACCAAATTTCAAAAAGATTCCATTCAAAAGCCAAAAGCCCAAGAAACCACCAATCAGCCCAAAGAACTTTTTATCTTGAATGATGAAACTCAGGCAATCGCTCAAGCCATCAAAACTAAAAAGCCAATTTTGATCGATTTTTATGGAATCTGGTGCCCACCCTGCAATCTTTATAATGAAACCATCTTTAATCAAAAATCCTTTGAAGCATACGCGAAGAAGTTCGTTTTGCTGAAGATGGATGCCGATGATGAGAAATCCTTTCCACTTAAGTCACAGTTCAAGGTAGGAGGCTATCCGACCCTGGTCATCGCCATGGCCGATTCATCCGGTAAGCTCTCTGAAATCGAACGCATCGTCGGTTACTTTCCGATGAAGGAATTTTACGCTCGTCTTGAAGGTGTTTATCAGCATCGACTGGATTCTCCCGACCAGCGTTGGAAAGGGCGAATGGAAGAGCGGGTGGAATTGCTCTTTGCCCAGAAAGACTATGAAGGTATGATCCGCAGTCTTGAGGGATTGCGCGACCCCGTTTCCCGTTTTTTTCGACTATTGGCAGAAACCAAACTCAGTGATTCTTATTTGAAAGATTCAAAGAATGTTGAAACCGCAAGACAGATCATCACCGAACTGTCGTTGCTGGTCAAAAAGCCCGAATCGAAAGTTGCTTCGAATGTAGTCATGCATTTAATTGATATGCTGAATGACGAATTTTGGTTGAAACAAGCCGATGATAAGAAAATAGCCGAATCGATGCTCGATCAGCTGGTATCACGGGTCGATGCTTCAACTCTGTTTGTAAAGGGTTCTGAGCTTTCATTGCCTGATCTTGATGTGATGCACATGGACCTTTGTAAAACGATTAACGATGCGGTTTGCGAATCAAATTATCGCAAGCAAGCCATCATCAATTATGAAAAGTTAATTAAATTTCAGTTGAAAAAAGGAAACAAAGAACCTCGTAGCTTTAACCTGGAGTATGCTGCTTTACTTTCGCTTGATGGTCGTCATGACGACGCAATGAAGGTTTATCAGCGGTTTATTCAGAAGTTTCCAAAAGAATTTACGTTTTATTTTGCAGCGGCAAAGACATATTTGCTTTCTAAAAATCTCCCCAAGGCACGTGAGGTTGCAGAGAAGGCTTTTGAATTTTCTTATGGCGATAATCGTATCCGCGCTATGGATCGCTTGATTACGGTTATGGGGGCGCAGGGCTTGTTGAAAGATGCAATTTCAAGAGGTCAGGAGTTCTTACAAAAATTAAAAATCCCTGAAGGTCTTCAGGTCCGTACCGGACGCCATGTGGAACAGCTTAAAAAGACAATTGAAAAACTGAACGGAGAACTTAAATAATGGAACAAATGATTCAAAGCGTGATTGACTTCATCAAATCCCTGCATAACCCTGAGACTTTTGCTCATTGGCTTTCCTCGGGAGGAGTTATTCTCATTACCGGGATTATCTTTGCTGAAACCGGCTTATTACTCGGGTTTTTCCTGCCTGGTGATTCATTGCTGATCACCGCAGGCGTGCTTGCTAATCCTGCGAACCCTAACGCTGTTCCGGGTTTGGTATTATTTGAGCTTCAAGTTGCCCTGACTGTTGCGGCAATCATTGGTGATCAATTGGGTTATTTTCTCGGAAGAAAAACCGGTGATGCGATTTTTAAAAGAGAAGATGGTTTGTTGTTCAAGAAAAAACACGTCATTGAAGCGCATGCATTCTATGAAAAGTATGGTGCTGCAGCAATCGTTGCATGTCGTTATATTCCGATTTTCAGAACATTTGTTCCATTTATTGCCGGTGTGGCGAAGATGGATTACCGTAAGTACCTGCAGTGGGACATTCTAGGCGGATGCCTTTGGATTAACTCACTTCTCATTGTTGGATACTTTTTAGGTCAAACCAAATTGGCCAATAGTCTTGATAAAATCATCTTGTTGGTGATTTTTGTTTCAACTTTGCCTGTCATTATTGGAGGAATTAAAAAATGGTCTACGAATTCAAAGTAAAAAAAGCGGATGGTTCTGAAATTTCAATGCGGGACTTTCAAGGCAAGGTTTTGCTGATTGTGAATGTTGCCAGCGAATGCGGTTTTACCAAGCAGTATGATGGTTTGGAAAAACTTCATGAGAAATTTGCAGAAAAAGGTCTTCAAGTCATCGGTTTTCCTTGTAATCAGTTCGGAGGGCAAGAGCCAGGCACGGATGAACAGATTCAGCAATTCTGTAAATCTCACTTCGGTGTGGCCTTCCCGGTGATGGCAAAAATCGATGTCAACGGCGATACCGCTCATCCTCTCTATCAATACCTTAAGAAAGAAGCCAAAGGCATTCTGGGAACTGAAGCAATCAAGTGGAATTTTACCAAGTTTTTGATTTCAAAAGATGGTAAAGTTGTTGATCGCTTTGCACCGACTGATTCTCCCGAATCTCTTGAAAAAGACATCTTGAAACTATTGTGAAAAGTGACGGCTTGTTTCGGCAGCCGTTATTTCGTTCATTCATACTGCACACGATTTTACTCGTGTTGCTGATGGTTCTTTTTCGTGGCAAGGATCAATTTTATGAAGAGATCCCTGTCGAAATCACCGAGTTCATCAGAAAACTCGGCGAACCACAATCAACCAGTCAGAAGTCCGAACGTAAATCGACCTTGTCAGAAGTTCCGAAAAAACTTGAAGGTGGTTCGCCGGTAGCAACAGCCACTTCCTCTGTTCCTTCTTCGGCAGGTGGTTCACCCGATGGTGACCCGGCGGTTGAAGACTATGAAGTGAGTGAAATGCCCCTGCTTTTGAACGAGGTTCGTGTTCCATATCCAGCTGAAGCTCGTTCTCGTGGAGTGCAAGGCAATGTGGTGTTTGAGATTTTGATTTCGTCAGATGGCCGAGTTAGAGAAATGAAAGTCATCAGTTCTCCTGACCCGCTCTTGACCAGTGCAGCGCAAAGCGCGGTGAGTGCATTCAAGTTTCGTCCGGCAAGAATGGCTGACAAACCCGTTGCAATTCGCATTCGTTACACCTATCGTTTTCTACTGCAATGATTCGTTTCATCTTAGTTTTGATTCTTCTCGGGAATCCTTTGCTTTTTGGTGTCGCTGAAGCGGCAACATTCAGGGGAACAGTATATGAAAAAGGCTTCAAGCTTCCTTTAAAAGAGGCGAGTGTGGTTTTGTTGCCTCAGAAGCTGCGGGCTGTGACGGATGATAGTGGTTCATTCACACTCGAAATTCCAGAAGGTACCACTGAAGTAGTTGGGCAGCGGCTGATCATTCAAAAATCAGGATATGAAAAGTATGATTCTGAGTTTTCAGTAAAGTCAGACGGTTCGCCACTTTACTTGAATCGAATTACCAGTCTTGAATATGAAACCACTATTGTTTCTCAAGAAAAAAAGGACCCCAGTTTACGTAGGATAAAATCAAAAGAAGCAGTAATGATTCCCGGTGCAGCTGCTGATGCAATCAAAGCGCTTCAAAATTTACCAGGCGTGAACCGCACTCCCGGCTTCAGTTCCCAAATCATTGTTCAAGGGTCTGCGCCTGAAGAAACTGTTTATTCAATTGATCAGCATGAAGTGCCGATCATGTTCCATTTTGGCGGCTTAAGTTCGGTATTGATGCCGGAGCTTCTAGGGGACATTGATTTTTATACCGCTGGTTATCAGGCACCATTTGGTCGGGCACTGGGCGGGGTGATCAATGCAAACACGGTAAATGAGGTTCCTCAATCAGATTCATCAAAAGTAGCTCGTGGAATGGCTTATTTTGATATCTTTAACGTGGGTGGCGCATATAGCACCCCGATCGGTAAAGAAAGTCATCTTACTTTTGGTGCTCGCGCCAGTTATGTGGGTGCGATTTTGAAGAAAATTGCCAGTAAGAGCGATGAATTCAATTTGACAGTTGCACCTGCATTCAATGATCTGGCCGGAGTTTTTGAAACACCGATCAATGATCGTCTCAAGTTCAAACTCACTTCGATTATTTCACGTGATACAGCTGATTTTGTTGCAAAAGAGGCTTTTGGAAATGATCCGGCATTGCGTGGAAGTTTCAGCAACATGATTCAATTTTTCCGAGTGATTCCGCAATTGGAATGGACTCATTCGTTGCGTTCCAAATCTCGTTTCTCGTTCGGGTTGGGGCAGGACAAGATTGAAAATATTTTAGGTTCAAATTACTTCAACCTGAACTCATTGACCATGAGTACCCGTGGTGAGAATGAAACAAATCTAACGCCGACCTGGACTCATACTTTTGGTTATGACCATCGGTATAGTTGGTCGGATGTTTCTTTCACTCTTCCTCAAATTTACGCATCGGGTGGGGTATTGAACCCGATTTCAACCGGTGATGTGAAAACCGGTGAATTGAATTCAGTGAAAAGCCATAAGATCGGCTTGTATTCAACGCATCGTTGGAAGCCGGATGTTGATTCCCGCTGGACGCTTTATCCTGGTCTTCGTCTGGATTACTTCAATTTGGTGAAAGACTTTCAGGTTTCACCACGGTTTTCGACCCGCTATCAATGGAAGCCCGACTTTTCATTCACTCTTGCTACTGGTCGCGTGGCTCAGCCTCCGGCTGAACAATTTGCATCCGCTAAATTCGGTAATCCCGATATTAAAAGTACGAACGCCTATCACCTGAGCTTGAAGGGTGAGAAGGATTTTTCAGCTGAATGGAGCAAGGGTTCCAACTTGATGAGCGGTGTGTTTGCCAAATGGATGAACAACTTGATTATTCCTGATCGCACCAGTATCTATGCCAACAATGGAAGTGGTCGTGCGTTCGGTTGGGAAAACAGTGTAAACTATAAGTTCTACCCTTATTCGATTTACGGAGCATACACGCTTTCGCGCAGCACACGGTGGGACCCATCTCAAGCTGAATATCTTTCCCGTTATGATCAGACCCATTACCTTACATTGATCGGTGCCGTTGAGTTACCCAAAAACTGGCGTCTTTCAGCCCGTTTTCGTTACGTGACAGGTGCGCTAACCACACCGATCAGTTCCGGTGTTTTTGATGCTGACAATGACACTTATATTCCGATTCGTGGAACTTCATTCAGCGAGCGTTTAGGGGCGTTCAGCTCTCTTGATCTTCGTGCTGACAAGAAATGGGTCTATGACACTTGGGTTTTGTCTTTATATGTTGATATTCAAAATGCACTCAATCGTGCGAATGCAGAGAGCGTGCAATATTCGTATGACTACAGGACAAAAGTAGACGTTGCCGGCTTGCCGATCATTCCAACCATCGGTTTGAAGGGAGAATTCTGATGAAAATTCGACTGTTTTTAGTAGTGAGTATCTGTTCATCGTTGTTGGCTTGTTCGAATGAAAAATTGCCGAAATATACGGTACTACAAGGACTGAGAGTTTTGACTCTGTTGACTAAGGCAAGTGGTTCAGATCAGCCTGAGTTAGGTTACAATGGCACAACTTTCAGTGACACAATTGTGATCACACCGGTGATCAGTGATCTTTATGGTGCGGGCAGAACTTTGAAATACAATTTGCATTTTTGTCTCGATCTAGGGATTGCACTCGGGGCTGCTCCGAATTGTGAGGGGAATCCGACGAAGACGATTGTCGGTACCAATCAGACTTTGATTTCCAGTGGTGCTTCAACGTTTATCACCCCGAACTTCACAGGCACGGTTGATGCACTGGCTGTTGATTTTTCAACGATGTCGGCGTCTGGAAAAGCTGTTGTGGCAGCAAAATTTTCTACCGCCAAGACCTATCAGCAATTCAATGGTTTGAACATGATCGTTTACATGGAAGTGTATCCCGATGGTGATGAAACTTCAAAAGTGAGTGCATTCAAACGCATTGTTTTTTCAGGAGCAGCAAAGACCACGAAAAATTCAAATCCGACATCAGTCGGTATTTTAGATGAATCGGGCGCGGCGGTGACATCTTTGCCTTCTGCTGAAACCAAAATGAAAACAAATTTTGGTGGTTCCGATGCAGAAACTTATTCAGTGATGGATGAAGACGGCAATCTTACTGTGAAAACAGAAACCCTGGAAACGACCTGGTTTCTGACTGGTCCATCCAGTTTGACTGATAGCAAAGATAAGGATTTAACCACCGATGGCTTGTTTTTGTTGAGTCGCACTTTGGTGGGTGAGTTGAACACATTCTATGCGCCAAAGGTTGATGTGCCATCGGCAAGAGGCAGGGTTTTTATCGGAATCGGTCGCGATGATCGTGGTGGTTCAGTGATGACTCGCTTTTGCACCGGTGCCGGCGCGCTTTGCCCATAGTTGCTGATTCGCAAAGGAGCAAAGGAGCAAGCTCACTTAGATAATAGTATCGTGTGCAAGTGCATCAACAGCATCAGGGTAGTCGACGTTGAGGTGAAGCCCTCGACTTTCTTTTCTTCTGATTGCACATTCCACAATGAGTTCGGCCACAATGAGTAGATTCCGCAATTCAACCAGATCACGGCTCAAGTTGAACTTCCAATAATCTTCATTCACTTCATGCCGAATCAGGGCAAGACGTTCACGCGCTCGACGCAGGCGTCGGTCTGAGCGTACGATGCCGACATAATTCCACATCAATGTTCGAATTTCTCTCCACGTGGCTGCAATATCAATTTGTTCTTCGATATCTACGGCGCGACCAGTGTCCCATGCAGGAAGAGTTTTCGGGGTACCGACCGGTGTGTGTTTCACCAAATATTCGCGTGCATGATCGGCAGCACGTTTTGCAAATACTGCACCTTCTAGTAATGAATTTGAAGCAAGTCGATTTGCTCCGTGTAAGCCGGTACAAGCTACTTCACCGATGGCAAGTAAGCCTTTAACCGATGTTTGAGCATTTAAATCAGTGAGAATTCCGCCACACATATAGTGAGCTGCTGGAACAACCGGAATCATTTCTTGTGGCACGTTGATGCCGTACTGACGACAAGCCTGGTATACTTGTGGAAACTTTTCCTTAAATGTGTTTTCACTCATGTGGCGAAGATCAAGCCAGACATGGGAATCCCCTGTTTTTTTTAGCTCTTTATCAATTGATTGGGAAACTACATAACGAGGTGCAAGCGAAGCCATTTCATGATAATCTTTCATGAAGTCTTCACCTTTTTGATTTCTCAAAATCGCACCTTCTCCTCGAAGCGCTTCAGTGATCAGAAAGCTTTTTGCGTTCGGATGAAAAAGTGCAGTCGGGTGGAATTGCATGAATTCCATGTTCGCGATTCTCGCTCCTGCCCGATAAGCAACCGCGATTCCGTCTCCGGTCGCAAGATCAGGATTCGTCGTATAGAGATAAACCTTACCCGCGCCGCCGCTTGCCAGTATGGTGAGGTCACTTGCCAGTGGAAGCACTTCATTAGTTTCGCAATTCAAAACATAGGCACCAAGACACTCGCCAAGCGAGCTCGAATGGTGATGCGGGTTGAGTTTTCCCTCCATGATGAGGTCAACCACCATATGGTTTTCAAGAATCTTGATGGTGGGGATGGATCGTGCTTTTTGGGTGAGGGCATCTTCAATGGCTGTACCTGTGAAATCATGAGAGTGAAGGATGCGGCGTTTGTGATGTCCTCCCTCTTGGTGAAGACTGTAGCCGACATCATCTTTTGAGAACTCTACGCCCCAATTGATCAATTCACGAATTCGGGCAGGCCCCTCTTTTACACAGACTTCGACGGCATTTTTTTGACACAATCCTGCTCCGGCTTCAAGCGTGTCGCTGATGTGTTCTTCGAAAGAGTCGTCATCAGCCCAAACCGTAGCGATACCACCTTGCGCATAGCGCGTATTGCCTTCTTCTAAGGTTGATTTCGCCAATAAAATGACATCACTGAACTCTGAAAAATGAATCGCGGCACTGAGTCCGGCAATTCCGCTTCCGGCAATGAGTACGGTTGCTCGGTTTGAAGTGAGAAGAAAGCTTTGTTTTTCAGCCTCATCTTTGAAAGAATTAGATTGGGAAGTTGCCATTTTGGTTCTCTGTGTTAACCTTTTTATGGGGAGATATTATCATGAAAACAGCTCGAATAGCCATTTTTTTAACCGGAATGATCGGCCTAGCGATGGGTGGCCTGATGAGCTTGTCCAGCATTCAAAGCCAGCAAGAAGAATCAGTGCTTCGAGTGAATGAATCTCTCAAAACTCAAGCTCAGTCTTACGTTGATCAATTCTTCGGTGTGATCGAATCGATACGAACCGGCGGCAACCCTGAATACGTTTTGAATCGCTATGTAGTGAATATGGTTCAAGGAATTCCAAACGAGATTGAATCATCCAAAAAAGATAAACCCTCTTCATCAAACGAGATGATTGATCTTTCTCTTGAAGATCGACTTCTTTCCGCATTGAAAAATCAAATCAGTGTCAGTGATCTCAAGTTATTGAAATATTCGGTCGGAACTTACGAAATATCCGAGATCAGTAACAAAGAGGGCATTTACATTGCAATGCCGGCGGATTCCGAAAAAGGAACTACGATCAGCAAAATCAATGTGATTTTGATTGACCCAACAATCGCGTTGGTTAGTTTTCCGAAACTTTATCAATCGAACCAGGGGCAGAATGCTTACCTCATCAGTAAAACCGGAAGAGTATTGGCTCATACGGCGAATGCTTACGTCGGAACTGATCTTCGTAAAGCGGAAGGCCTGAAATCAACAATTGAAAAACTTTTTATTGGTGCACAAACCGGTGCCATGAGCAACTACCGCGCAGTCGATGGATCTCGTGAACAAGTTGCTTTTGTGCGCGCGGGTGCTTTGCCATTTGCAATCGGAGTAGAACAGCATGCGGTGACGCCGGTATTTTCACTGAGCTGGATCGAAGAACAGGTTGGTTCAGGCGCTGCCCGTAAGGCAATGGGAATGATTTTTGTAGTTCTTGCCGTTTCTTTGGCTTTGTTCAGCGGAGTCAGTATTTACTTTAATCGCAAAATTCAGTCTGAGATGAAGGAAGTCAAATTCCAGAATCGTCTTCAGAAAAATCAGCCTGAAACACCAAAGACCATTCCGGCAATCGATGAACGCATTTTGAGTGCTGCTGAAGAGTTTGTGGTAACTAAAAGTCAAATTGAAACTGAATCGCGTAACCTTGCAGAAGCGGGTGTTGCATTGGGTGCACGCATGCCCAAGATCAATATTCATCGCGATTATTCAGAAGAACTGGCAAGCCGTGTGAAGCAAGCCAAGACACCGGAAGAGATTGAAAAAGCGTTGGCTCAACTTTCCTCTGAAATGTCTGAGAGTCCGACCATGTATTTCAGATACAATCGTCGCCTTCAGAATCTGACGCTTGGAAATGTTGCCGGTAATCTTCAAGTGAAGAGCAATAACTTGTTTCAAGCATATATTCGCAAAGACATTGAAGAACAAGTAGAGGCGTTTGCTAAAGAAGGCAAAGTTGCTTCTCTTAGTAATTATGGTCCGATGAGCAAGATGATGATCACTCACTTGAATGTGGCGCATTTTGAAGCCTGGGCATTGACCAGTGATTCTGAAATCAGTGGAACTCCGAAACTGGTTGGTGTCTTGGTCGTTCTTAATGCCGGATACCGAAGTGCTCAGTCTCGCCCAATCTTGTCGAAAATGTTGAAAGAGGCGGGTAATTATCTATTCGCACAATCCAACAAACTATCGCCGAAAAGTCGATCCATTCGACCATCCAGCACCATTTCTCCTGAAGCGAATGTCTGATCTTGAGAGCGAGAGTTACATTATCCAGCAGCGCGCTTTTAAATAATTTCAAGGTTCTAGCCAAAAAGGCGTCGAGCCAATTGCTTTTGCCGATGGTCAAGGCCGATGCCTACGGACACGATGCAAACTGGGTTTCAAATACTCTCTGGGGTAACCAGGAAGTACGTAAAAAACTCTTTGCATTCGGTGTAGCGACATTTACAGAGGCTATTTCGATCAGAAAAACGCTTCCCGCAAATGCAAAGCGTTTTCCAATTGTAGTTTTTTCAGATTGCGCACCGTTTGATCAAGACTGGTTGTCACTTTGTGAAAAGCAAAACTTCGAGCCCGTCTTCAGTGAAATTCGATCGTTTCTTGAATTTCAAAAAATTCAACTTTCTCGTCCTGAACGTAAGCGTGTGCCATTCCATCTGGAAGTTAATACTGGCATGAATCGCTTGGGACTACCGTTTGATTCTTTAACTTTGGTTGAGTTGCAGCCTCGCTCTGTCTTTACGCATCTGGCTGAATCTGAAAATCCGAAAAGCGCGTTGACGATCAAGCAAGTGGGGCTTTTTTCTCAAGTGATTTCATGGAAAAATGAGCGTTTTCCAAAGACTTTGATTCACTTTGCCAATAGTGGAGCGATCTGGAATACAAAGCATTTTTCCTTCGCGAAAGAAATGGATCTGGTGCGTCCTGGACTTTCGCTTTATGGTATCAGACCAGACCCGAGGATGAAAAATCATGGTTTAAAGCCAGTAATGACCTTTCAGGCGCCAGTAATTCAAAAAACGCTGCTCATGAATGGTGATCGTGTCGGGTATGGTGGAACCTACCGTTCGAAAAATCGTAACGGAGAATGGGTTGCCACATTGGGAGCAGGGTATGCCGATGGAGTGTTTCGTGCATTGGCAAATCAGGAACAGATTCTTGGCAAAGTCAGCATGGATCTATTGACCGTGAAAGCGACCGCAAAAACCAAAATTGGTGATTGGGTTACGCTCTGGGGCAAAGGCATTGATCCATATCTGGTTGCAGGTCGGGCTAATACCATTCCGTACGAAATCACCACGAGAATTGGTGGAAGAGTGAGACGAGTTTATGAGTGACAACACGGCTAAAAGTGAATTTGCAATTGAATTGAAAGATGTCTACAAGTCGTTCCGTGATGGGCGTGATCAGATTTTAAAAGGGGTGAGCATTGGTTTTCCGACCGGAAAATTGACTTATATTCTGGGTTCTTCCGGTACTGGAAAGTCAGTAACACTGAAGCATATTCTTGGTTTGCTGAATCCTGACAGTGGCGAAGTCCGAGTGCTTGGAACAGAATTGTCGAAGCTGAATCATCATCAAGTGATCGAGTTTCGCGAAAAATTCGGAATGGTTTTTCAAAATTCCGCGCTCTTTGATGACATGACTGTTTTTGAGAACGTTGCGTTTCCATTGCGGGAGCACACCAATCTTTCCGAAGCTCAGATCGAAAAAGAAGTGGTCGATATTCTGATGTTGCTCGGAATGAATGGCCCTTATGACAAATATCCAAGCGAGATTTCCGGAGGAATGAGAAAACGCGTCGGTATTGCTCGTGCGATGATTCGAAGACCTGAAATTCTTCTCTATGATGAGCCAACAACCGGCCTTGACCCTCTGACCAGAATGACCGTTGATGACCTGATTGAAAAACTGAAGCGTGAGTTTTCGTTGACTTCAGTGGTGATTTCTCATGACATACCTTCAGCGTTGCGACTTGCCGATCAGATTGTTTTTTTGGACAAGGGAAAAGTTGTTTTCAGCGGCTTACCTCATGAATTTGTAAAGTCAGAGCATCCTGCTATCCGTGATTTCATTCGCGCTGATTTGGTATCGTTCGAATCACTCAAGGTGGCAAAATGAGCAATGAACAAAGAACTTGGCTGATTCGTCATCAGGACCGAACTTTTTCACGCCCGCTTTCTGAATCCGAGTTACAAGAATTATTTGATGCGGGGGCGATGAATCCGCAGGATGAAATTTGTTGTGCCAATGAATATTGGTTCTCAGTACAAGATGTAAAAGAAATGCGCGGCCATTTCGGAGATATTTCCTTTGAAGGGATTTTTAAAAAAGTCAAAGATGAGGTCACGGCAGAACGTGAAATGAGTACTGCAAAAATCATCATCAACCCGGAAGTGTTGAAAGTTGAGTTGAAAAAAAATGAACCACCTAAGGTAGTGCGTGAAGTGGAATCATCCATTTCAACGACTCAGGTGAATGCCATCGAGAGAGAATCTCATGCAGGCAAGATCATTTTTGCCGTTTTGACCATCCTGATTGTTCTTTTGTTTGTGGTCTGGCTTGGCTGAGATTTCCCAAAAAGAGATCTTCAATCCAGACTTTTCCGGGTTCTTCACCCATCATTTCCGATATTTTTGCATTCAATTTTTGTAATGCGAGAGTCTTGTTGGCGATCAGCTCTTGTTTCCAGATCGGATGATCGACATCTACAATCATGGTTTTATTTTTAACTTGTCTGGCTTTTGAATGTTTCGCGATGGTTTCGCCAACTGCAGGAGCCCACGCCTCAACCATTCTGGCATCATTGATGCCTCGTTTGAGACCAGGATTTTGGGAAAAAATTTTCTGAAGAACTTTGTTCAGCAGGTCCATTCTCGTTATCCTTGCTTAAATGGGGTTGTTTTGTCAAAATAAGTGCAAACATGAAGGTAAAATTCACTTATTTCAATGTGTTGCCGCTCTTATTCTTGATTTCACCAATGGGAGGTTGTGGTTATCACATGCGTGGAGCCGAAAGACCATTTTTCAAGGCCCATGACCTTAAAACCCTTTATGTTCATCCGGTTCGCAATAACTCTTATAAGGCTGGTATTGAAATCACGGTTTATAACGCGATTCGAAAAAGATTTGCACAGGGGGGGTATGTCAAGTTGGTGGACCGCCCTGGTGATGCGGATGCTTCAATTCAAGCAACGGTGAGCGAAGCTTCCTATTCTCCGATGGCAGTAACCACAGCCGATAAACTTGCTTACGAGGGTACGCAAAAAGGTCCAAGTACGATCCAGATTGCTTCAAGTTATCAAGTATCGTTAAAGGTCAGTTTTGTGCTGGTCGATCGAATGAATAAAGAATTATGGCAAGACGGGGTGAGTCGTAACAAAAGCTTTCCTGCATCAACCTATATGGGAACCTTGGGTAGTACCTCTGCGTTGATTAATGAGGGTGAATTTGAGCGGACGTTGAGTGATTTGTCGGTGAATATTGCAACCGATGCGGAAGAATCGATTAACAGCATTTTCTGATCGTGTTAGGCTGAAAATATGAAATTTCTAATCGCTATTTCTTTATTTCTTAGTTTGATTTCAAGTTCTTTTGCCGTTCAGGCTGAATCGGTAAGTCCGTTTAAAAAAGTCATCTGGATTTGGATGGAAAACACTTCCTACACCTCATTGATGAATCAAAAATACATCCGTAACGTTTGGTTGAACTATCCTGCGGTAAGATTCACCAAGATGAAACAAGTTAGCCTGATTGCTCAAGCAAATGCGGTGGCGATGATTTCGGGTAACGATTATGGAATTCGTGATAACGAATTAGTTCGCGTGTTCACTCCGACGATTATTGATTTATTGGAATCCAAATCAATCACTTGGAAGGTGTATGCCGAGCAATATCCCGGTTCTTGTTATTTGAATGAAGGAATCGGTGATTACAAACGCTATCGAGTTCCTTTTTTATCCGTTTCCCAGATCCAAACCGATCGAAATCTTTGCTCAAAAATCGTGAACTTCAAGTTTCTGGATTATGACATGAGTTATAACTCTATGCCTGATTTTTCGATCGTGATTCCGAGCTTGCGCGGGAGCGGTG
>CALPVV020000061.1 GCA_943327105.2 Nitrosovibrio sp. Nv4 | reverse complement strand
CGATTTCAGATACGAATCCCTGCTTGCGGATACCAATCTGGTTTGTGAACACAAGGTGCAATGAACCCGCGTTGATGTCGGCACAAGAAGGATTGGAAAGAATTCTACCTACGCCAGAACAACGGCCACCCACCTGATGTGTTTCAACATTGAAGTGTCGAGCGGCTGCGTAACTCATGAGCCCCTTGATGTCAGACGAACCAAACGGAATTACAATACCGTCTGGATTCACACGATCAACCGGTTGTGGTTCTGCATATTGTAGAGCAGCCAAAGACCAACCATCACAAAGACCCGACCACCACTTTGCAAACGGAGAGGCAATGCCTTTCACTTCATTCTTCAGCGGGTAATCATAATGCCCCATGAAGAGGTCATACTTTTCTGAAGGTGAAAGACTCGACAATTGTGCGCGAGTCATTCTCTTCGCTTCTTCACGGGTTGGTGACTTGTACCCAAAACCTTCGGGTTCATTTTGATTCCACCGAATATTGATACTTCCTTTTTTACTTGCCCAATAAGTTTCAGACCAAGGTTGAGAATCAAGGTGGCCAGAAGTCGGAAGAGAATAAAAATTGAAAACGTAATCGGGAGCCATGATCGAAGGATCATTCATCGCGTTCCAACGTTCAGCAAACGAATTGCTTGTTGAAAAAGATAAGAAAAGAAAAAAAACAGCCGTAAATTTTGCAGTTTTGTTCAGCATGATGACCACCCCTGATCTTGTTGAATTAATCTGTACTCGTGAGCGTGCAGAGTTAGCACAGGATAGAATCTTGTAAAAGCTCAATTTTTTTATTTACACCCCCCCCAGATGTAGTAATGAAAAATAATGACAAACGGGGTGGTCTTCGAGGGATCGGAGAAAAAATTAGAGATCGCTTTCTTAATGCATGCTGATGAATCGCTGAGGTCACAGCCACGCTCATTTTGGGCTGCAGTGGTGCAGGCTTCCGGGGCTCAGATCTTATCTGAACTTTCGAATATGGAGGTCGACGCCTACCTTCTTTCTGAGTCATCACTGTTTGTATTTCGTGATCGAATCGTCATGATTACCTGCGGGCGAACAAAATTAATTGAAGCCGCAAAACTCGTGATTCGTAAACTCGGTGCGTCAAAAGTGGATAGCGTTTTCTTCGAACGCAAGAATGAAGCATTCCCCGAAGCGCAAATCACCAGCTTTGATCAAGACGCCGCTGACCTGAAAAAAATCTTCCCCAAAGGACAAATTCAAACCGTTTCATACCCGGCGATCGGTGGTTTTGTCCGTATTTTTCAATGGGGTCGTGACGAACTCACTCGTGAAGAAGCCCGAACTTTTGAATTGCTCATGCACGGTATCGACCCGCGCGTGATCGGTCATTTGAAAGACACCAACAAATTGAACCGCGCCAAGTGGTCACAGATTTTGCATTTTGAATCGATTTTTCCGAATTACTTCGTAGACGAGTTCTGGTTTGAACCTTGCGGGTATTCGATCAACGGAATCTTTAAAAACGAATATTTCACCATTCACATTACACCAGAAAAAGAAGCGTCGTATGTAAGTCTTGAATTCAATCGTTCTTTTGCAAGTGATGCAGAATTCAAACGGGCGATTCAAACCGTACTGAACGTATTCAACCCGCAGTTGTCGGTATTGATCCAGTTCAACCATCTCGATGATCCTTATTTCTCACTTCACAGCGATCAAGAAGAATACGAAATTTCAAAGCCAGAGATCGTGCATCTTTATTCAAGTGTTGCGGCCAGTTTTCAAACCATCGCCCATCATCAATTGAACGACCCACAATTCATCAATCTCAGAAGGAACAAGAAATCAGCATGGATTCAAAATCATCGAATCATCAACATTGGGTAACTGAAAACTTTGACGACCAAGTGAAATTCGGTTTTCCGCGCTCTGAAATCCTGTTTTCAGAGAAAAGCGAATTCCAAACCGTTGAGGTGGTTTCATCGCCCACTCATGGAAAGATCTTGCTCAATGACGGCTGTTTTATGCTTTCTGAGCGCGACGAAGCGATCTATCACGAGATGATGGCTCACGTTCCACTATTCTTGCACACGAACCCGAAGAAAGCTCTGGTCATCGGCGGTGGCGATGGTGGTACGGCACGTGAAATTTTGCGCCACACTTCCATTGAAAAATGCGTATTAGTTGAAATCGACGAGGCTGTCGTACGCGCTTGCAAGGAGTTCATTCCACAAACTGCGGTGGCATTTCAAAGCCCCCGCCTGAAAACCTTCATTGAAGATGGCGTGGAGTGGGCAAAACAAGCCGCTGCCAAAATCATCAATGGCGAACGTGATGCGGAAAAATTCGATATCATCTGTGTAGATTCAACCGACCCTGTCGGCTTTGCCCAACCCTTGTTCGGCGATGAGTTCTACGCCAATCTTCGCACCATTCTTTCACCAAACGGCATCATCGTATCTCAAGGCGAAAGCCCTTTCTACGCCGATAAAATGCAAGAAACCCTGGCTAAAGTACTGAAGAACAATTTCAGCCGTGTTCATTTTTATAATTTCACGAACATGACTTATCCGGGCGGATTGTGGTCATTCAGCTACGCTTCGAATTCAATTCACCCGATCGATGACTTTTCCCGCTCTCGTGTGGCATCTTCAGGAATGGAATTCCAGTACTACAACCTTGGCGTTCATGAGGCTGCGTTCTTGATTCCGGAATTTCAAAAGAAAAAGCTGTCGGCTTATTTGAACCCGCTTTAACGCATTCATTTCACCCAACGGCGGATGGCGCGGAGGAGCTGCAGTGGCAAGTCCTTCATCTCGCGAACTTCCATGAAGGTACCCATGCCGGTATCGGCGATGGTTCGCATGACATCGCGACCAAAAGGCTCTTTTCCGATTTTTACCGGATAAACAAACGGCAATAGCTTTGCAATTTGAACCGGATCAACTCCCTCAGTGTATCGTCCATCGCTGATCAAAATCACCCGCGCTTGCTTGAAGCGTGACTGCTGAATCCATTCGCGAGCCTCAATGAGACCCTTTGAAATATTGGTGAAACCACCCGGTGGAATCGAGAGCACACGTTCAACACACATTTCAGTGGTGGCAGGTTCATCAAATTTCTTAATGGCATGAATCGAAGTATCAAAACCAAGAATGGCAAGCGCCTGTGCAGGCACACTCATCGATACCGCAGCAACAGTGGCACCCAATAAGGCCAGTTTCTCGCCTTTCATGCTGAGACTCGTATCGAGCACGATCACCAGTCCGTGATCGCGTTCATGCTTCACTTGAAAAACAGGATTTTTGCGATCAAGCAATGTTTCTTCAATATCCAGTTCTGGCGATTGCATTGCCCCACCACTTGAATCTATTTCTTCTTGCGTGGCACTTTCGTAGCGATACGGTTTTTGCACCGGCCCTAGACTCTGGCGTGCTCGATTGATCACTCCCTGAATCGCTTTTTCAGACATTTCTTTTTTTTGCTTGGCCTCAAGGTGTCCGACACGCTGAATGTCACGAAAACGCTTGGCAAGGTCCCACGATTCATCTTGTTGCGGGTTGTGCTGACTATGCCCGTGATCATTCATGCGCTGTCCGCGCGTTTCTTCGCCCTCACCGTCTTCGTCTTTTTCGACGACCGAATCGGCAAACATCAAGAAACGATCTGAACGATGATCAGTGGGTTGATTCAGGACTTTTTTTTTACGATCGATTGCAGCGATGTGAATAGATCTTCAATCACTTCATCCATGAGGTCGGAATACGGTTGATTTGAAAACTTGCCCGTCAGCAATTCAACACGATTGGCGAGCGCGGTTTTTAAAACAAATTTAAACCGATGGGAATCAAACTTCTTCGGGCCATGGGAATGTTCATGTTGAAGCATCTGTGCGATTGAAATTGCAGCACGAACCGAGGCTCCGCGCTTTATTTTAGGGTGTGAACGGGTCAGACCTACAATGGAAACGGTCTTCTCTACCCAGGAACGAAGTTCATCTGAAACTTTGCCATGAAGATTCGAGATCACGACTTCAATTTCCTGCTCTTCCGTCATGGGCTGAATGGCAACCCACTCTAGACGATCAAGCAAGGCTTCTGAAAGCGCCGAAGTCGCCACGAACTCACGCGGGTTCTGAGTGGCAACAATCGCAAACCCTTTTTTCGCCTTCAACTCACCCAAGTACGGAATCTGAATCACTCCTTCATCCATTGCGGGCAACAAAACGTTCTGTACCATCTCGGGCATGCGGTTCAATTCGTTGATGAGTAAAATTTCGCCTTCGCTCATCGCCTGATAAAGCGGCCCAGGCAAGAAACTTGATTGAACAAAGCCCTTTTCCAGAGCCATTTTCGGGTCAAATGAACCAACCAATTTCTGTTCGGTAAAACGGCCGTCGCCGTCGACCCGAACCACTTTTTTACCGATCGAGCGTGCGACATCGAGAGCCAATGTGGTTTTCCCCACACCAACAGAGCCCTCTAAAAGAACATGCTTCCCTGCCGTGAGCAGTGAAGCGATCATTTCTTTTTCCAAATCACGACCAATCAGTTTCATCTTAGTTGTTTCCGCCGCCCGCGTTTTGATACATGAAATAAATCAAAATCAGCATCCCGATCACGATCGGAATTTGAAGGAGCGCGAATAAAAGCCACGGGCTTTTCTTCACATCCATACCCAGTGAGTCTTTCTCGGGCTGCTTTGTCGATGGTTGAGTTTGTGTTTCCAAATTGCTTTCATTCTCCATGCTCATACTCCTTGTGCCTTTGCACTCAATTTTGAATTTTTGTGCCCGTAAAGAAAATAAATCACGAGACCTACTGCAAGCCAGATTCCAAAACGAAGCCAGTTGGTCCAACCCAGTTCAGTCATCAAGTAACCGCAACTGGCTAAACCCAGAAGCGGAATCAAAGAAAGATTCTTCACATAAGTCAACATGGTAAGAAAACCCATGCCAATGATGAAAAACCAAAGCGGGATTTTGTGCCTGAACGAATCCCAGGATTCATAAGTGAAGAACGATTTCATTGAATCTGCGTTGAACAACATCAGCAAAACAACCGTCAGCAAAACCATTCCGGTAAACCAATATTTCCCGTTGATGTAAGGCGTATAGAAACGTCCTGCAACTTTAGGACGATTCGGGTCCATTCGAAGCACACCCGCGCAAACAAGAATGAACGCAAACAAAGTACCAATCGAACATAGATCAGTCACTTCAGTCAGATTCATGAACATGCATGGAATACCAACAAACAATCCGGTTACGATTGTCGAGAATGATGGGGTCTTATATTTCGGATGAAGTTTTGAAAAAACTTTTGGCAATAAACCATCACGGCTCATCGCCATCCAGATTCTTGGCTGTCCGAGTTGGAACACCAGCAAAACGGTGAAAATGGCTACGATCGCACTGATACCGATGAAACCCGATATCCAGTGAACATTCGCACCTTCCGGACCAAAAACATACGCAAGCGGATCACCCACAGCAAGATGGTCGTATTTGACAATTCCGACCAACACCAATGCAACTGCGATGTAAACCAGGGTACAGATTCCCAGAACATACATCATGGCACGTGGAAGATCGCGTTGAGGATTTTTACATTCCTCAGCCGTTGTCGAAATCGCATCAAAGCCGATGTACGCAAAAAACACCCCCGAAACGCCTTTTAAAACACCGGTCACGCCATTGGGGTTGAAAGGAGAAAAATTTTCCGGTTTGACATAAAACGCACCCACGCCAATCACCATCATCAAAACAATCATCTTGAGCAACACCATGATGTTGTTCACTCGTTTTGATTCCTGAATACCGATGTAAACAATGTAGGTCACTAAAGCGGTGATCAGCATTGCCGGAATATCAGCGACTATATGAAAACCGAAAATCTGTGGTGCCGTTGTCCAAGCCTGATAGGCTTCAATGGAAGCATTCGAAACACCTTTTGCCGCTAAATCGGTAAAAGACACGCCAGTGTTCAACAACTCTTGAACCAGCTCGTACCCACGCGAAGCCGTGAGAAGATCCATCGTGATCCAGGCCGGAAGATGAAGGCCGTAACCAGAGAGCAAGGAAGTAAAATAATCACTCCAGGAAATCGCGACCGCGATATTGCCGATCGCGTATTCCATCAGCAAATCCCAGCCGATGATCCAGGCAAGCAACTCACCCAGTGACGCATAAGCATAAGTGTAGGCCGAACCTGAAACCGGAATCGATGAGGCGAACTCGGCATAACAAAATGCAGAGAATGCACATGCAATCGCGGTGAAAAGAAAAAGAAAAACTACCGCTGGTCCGCCTGCCGAAGCGGCAGTACCGATGGTTGAAAAAATTCCTGCACCAATGACGGCTGCAATACCAAGCGCAGTAAGATCGACCACACCGAGTGCTTTTTTCATTCCACCTGAACCATGTACGGATTCAGAGAACTGGGCCTGATCGCCCATGATTTGATCAACGGATTTAGTTCTAAACAAGCTTTTAATGGTGATCAAAGCAGAGCTTCTCCTCTTGACGCCTACCCAGGTTTTGTCGACAATAGGGTAAGCCGAATTTTAATAGTCAGACTATACACCAGGAGACCTTCAAATGTCGTTATTTATCAAAAAAGACCTGAAAAAATTGATCGCAGATGCTGGCGATCCAAATGTCGAATCACACTCGGGCGGACTCAAGCGTCACTTGAATGCATTCAGCCTCACCCTTCTCGGTATCGGTGCGGTGATTGGAGCGGGAATTTTCTCACTCACTGGTGTGGCTGCCGCAAATTACGCAGGTCCGGGTATTGTTTATAGCTTCGTCATCGGTGGCGTGCTCTGCGCTTTCGCAGGCTTGTGTTACGCTGAAATGGCCGCAATGGTGCCTGTTTCCGGCTCTGCTTACGCTTATTCTTATGCAACTCTCGGCGAGTTCGTGGCTTGGATCATCGGCTGGGATTTGATTTTGGAATACGCATTCGGTTCTGTGACCGTGGCCGCTTCCTGGTCTGGCTACTTCGTATCGCTATTTACCAAAACCCTGGGCGTTCCCTTCTCAGATACATTAATGCAATTTACTAAAGGTCCTTGGGAAATGGTTACGCTGGCAAACGGCAGCCAAGTTCACGGACTTTGGAACATGCCTGCTTCATTCATCGCACTTTTCGTGGGAATCGTTCTCTACCGCGGAATCAAGGAAAGCGCTTTTTTGAACAACCTCATCGTGTTCATCAAATTGGCGATCATTCTTTCCTTCATCGCTCTTGGTTGGGGTGTGATCAATTCAATGAACTGGATTGCAAATCCGGATGCTACCGGTCTGGCTGCGCTGGTACCGGCAAAAGCACTTGCTGAACGCGGCGGCGAACAGATCATGAGTTTTGGTTGGCCGGGAGTTTTGACTGGAGCCGGAGTCGTATTCTTTGCTTACATCGGTTTCGATGCGATTTCGACCACTGCGCAAGAGTGCAAGAATCCTCAAAAGGATCTTCCTATTGGAATTCTCGCCTCACTCTTCATCTGTACCGCCATCTATATCTTGATGGCACTCGTGATGACGGGCGTGGTTCCTTACAAAGAACTCGGCGTACCTGATCCGGTTGCAGTAGGTGTTGACCGCATCGTAAGTTTGCGTGGTTGGAGTGATGGCGCTCAAAAGACCCTTTCTTTTGGCGTGAAATTCGGCGCGCTGATGGGACTCACTTCAGTGATTCTAGTTCTCATGCTGGGACAGACGCGTATTTTTTACTCGATGGCGAAAGACCGCTTGCTGCCTTGGTTTGACGAACTTCATCCGAAGTTTCACACTCCAGGAAAAGCAACGATGATCACTGCTGTATTTGTGGCCATTTGTGCAGGCTGCATGCCGATGAGCATCGTTGGTGAGCTGGTATCAATCGGTACCCTTCTTGCGTTCGTATTGGTATGTGCAGGCGTGGTGATCTTGCGCTTTACCCATCCTGAAGTTGAACGCCCATTCAAGACTCCGATTTACTGGTTTGTCGGCCCAGCAGGCGCGGCCGCTTGTTTTTGGGTCATGAGCGGTTTGCCAAACGATACCTGGATTCGTCTCTTCGTCTGGCTTGCAATTGGTTTTGTGATCTATTTCGGCTACGGCAAGAAACACTCAAAACTAAGAAATCAATAAGTTACAATCCATTAAATTACATTAGTTAATTAAAAAGCCTCATGCTGGCAAGCTTTGCCGCCATGAGGCTTTTGTTTTTATCCTCTACTGATGCGAAGAAGAACGAGTTTCCTGTGGTAATCGATATTGAAACTTTTATTGAATCAGGAATTCCAAGGCTTGGAGTAATCAAGAATATCATCGGTCATGAAGCGCTTTTGACAATCATCGACTGACTTTTTTACAATCCCGGTGCGAAAAGAAACATCGATTTTAAGCCATTTCTCAGCAAGCTCTTGGGGCACTCCGGCCTCTTGCAACGAATCTTTCAACATTCCGTGCCTGAGGTCAAAGAGTTCATTCGTGATGTTCATGTGCTTATGCGCGGGAATCGGAAAAGCACCACAGTACATTTGCGGCCCACCCATGGCTTGAGCCATGAAATCACTCTGCTGAACTTCAATGGTGGCTTGATTGATGGTTTTAAAAAACTGACCGATCCAGGCATGAGCATAAAGTTTATCGTAGAAAATTTTGTGAACACGATCGAGTGTTGGTCGACCACCCAGTTGTTCATACAAAGATTGTTTTACTGAATCACTCATGTCCCATACCTCTTGATTTAATTATCGACGAGAAAAAGGAACCGTGTGAAGTATAAATCACGAAATCGTTTCAAATCATTCTTTGGGAAATGTTGAATCACCAAGAAAAACGACAAGAGATTGGCAGAAATCAATATTGTCTAAATAAACCGATCAATACGCCTTGAATTTCAAAACGATCTTCGCTGGTAATTGGAATAATCGGATAATTCGGATTGGCGGGATGCAGTTCCGCATCTTTCGAGCCTTTTTTGTAAAACCGTTTCAGTGTCGCTTCACCATTCAAAAGTGCCGCCACGGTTTGACCATTTTTCACCGCACCTGAAGAAAGAGAGGCCGCGGTGAGTTTTTCAAGAACTACGAGATCGTCTTGCAAAATACCGTCTTCGATCATTGAATCACCGCGCACTTTCAGCACAAATAAATTGGCAGCACGTTTTGAGATTTCTGATTCAGGCAAAAAAAGAGTCAGTGGCACACCGATGGTCTTTGACTGCTGATAAACCTCGATCGGATTACCCGCTGCAATGGACCCTAAAAGGGGGAGCTCGAAAAGGGATGAAGAGCCCCCCCTCATAGATTCATTTGCAATGGAGTTTGGCAAAGTTGTTTTCGCTGATGCGGAAGCATTAAAAAGTTTTTTTGTTTTAGAAGTCCACTGAAGCGCCCGACTTTCGTTCGGATTATTACGCTTTAAAAAACCCTTCTTTTCGAGCGCTTCAATGTGCTGTTGTATGGTTGCGGGAGACGACAAACCTAACCCGTCAGCGATTTCGCGACGAGAAGGCATGGTGCCCTGCTTTTCTAAATAGTGTTCGATCCATTCTAAAACTTGTTTTTGCTTTGGCGTCAGCATCTTGAAAAAAGACTACCGAACAAAATACGAACACTCAAGAACAGCGTAAAATTATTTTCATTTTTGTGCTCAATTCAACTTATAAACGACTAGGGCTCACAACGCAGTCCCTCAAGATCTACTTTTGACTTTCACTCCGTCTTTCAACAAATCGCCGGGAAAGTTCACAATCTCATCTCCTTCCGAAAGCCCCTCGCCTACCATTACTTCTTCGTTATTTCGATTGCGAATCTGGATCACGGTTTCACGAGCCCTATCATTCTCGACTCGAAACACAGCCCAGTCCCGCCCCACCCTGAAAATAGCTCCTGCGGGCAGAATCAAGACATTCTCAAAACGCTCCAGCCTGATTCTCACATCAACATGAAAATTACTTCCTAGACGATCCAACAACTGAGGCGAAAGGGTTTTCAATTCACCTGTGACTTCGGTTTTTTCCTCTTCTACTCCGAGCGCCGAAATCTTACTGAAACCTGCTTTGCTCACTCGCGTGATCACACCTTCCAACACCTGACCACCGCCCCAATTGGAAATGGTGAACAGATCACCCTTTTTGACTTGGGCTGCATCAGTGGTCAACAGCTCAGCCATCATCTCAAGATTTTTTGGATCAACGACCTCAACAATCGCTTCACCTCGGCGAATTGGTCCGGCACTCTCGCGATACACTTTTGAGATCACACCAGCGATGGGCGACTTTACGGGCTCATAATTCACATCCCAATTGAGTTGCGCCACTGCTTGCCCTTTTTTGACAAAGTCACCGACCTTCAGATCAACCCTCTTGATATCGCCATCGGCAAACGCTGGCACCGTATAGCGATCTTTTGAGCGAATGATCGCATCAGACAAAAGGTACGACTCAAATGAACCTTTTTTCACACTCACCACATCGACTACAACCGGCCGAGGACGAAAAGTGAAATAACCAAGACCAACCGCAACCAAAGCCCCCATCAAGAACATGAGATTTTTTTTTGATTTTGATTTTTGTTCCGCCATAACACTTATTCCCTGAATTTCAATGCTTCTACCAACACCATTCTTGATACTTTTCTTACGATCCAGATCGAGCTCGCCACCAATGCAAGCGAGATGACTGTTGCCGACAGCAAATAGGTTTCAGGGTAAATCACCACAGGAAAACCAAAAGTTTCAGTATGAACCGCTTTCGCTGTTGAATGTACCAATCCATAACCTAAGGCAAAACCAGGAAAGATCGCCAGAAACATCTGCACCAGGGTTTCACCCAGCAACAAGGCAATGACCGAGTTTTTTTCAAATCCCATCACCCTCAGGCTGGTCATTTCCCACGCATGCTCTGAAAAGCCGATCCGTACAGAGTTAAAGATCACTCCTGCTGCAATCAGAAATGCAAAAACGATCACCACATTCATGAACATTTTCATCATTCCTACAAATGACCTCTGAAACCCCCGGTACATCTGTTGCTTGAGAACCACTGAATAAACATTAGCCCTGTTTTTCAGAGCAATATAAGCCTGCTGAATGCGAAGTGGGTCTAACTTCAAGTTGGCCACATTGTAAGAAGGTTGTTCATGGAAAATTTTCCAAAAATAATCGAGGTTCATGACCGCACTCACTCCCAGCATGTCATCTGAAAATCCCATGACCGGCAAGTCGACCACTCTCAATTCTCCTTCCAAGGTCTGTATCGAAATGTGATCACCGGCCTTCATTCCCCACTCTTTTTCGAAATAACGGGTTAAAAGCAAACCCTGTTCCGGTATCCGAATCGGATGCAGATTCACATCAAGCTTCTGCAGCATCTGCAAGTCGGGTGGAATACCCGAAAGCTGAAGTTCTTTTTTTTGATTCTTAAATGAGATCCGAACAGGGATTGTTCGATATCCTTCAACTGAAACCACACCTTTAATTTTTTGAAGTTCCCGCATCGATGACAATGGCAAAGGATGAAGAAAACCAACACTCATGTCTTCGCGTTGAATACGCTGAAATTGCGTATCGAGCAGATAATAAAGCATGTCACTCCACGCATTGGCGGTAATGATAATCGCCAAGGCCGCCGAAATGCCAAAGATCGTCACGAATAACCGCATTGGTTTCATGATTAAATTTCGCCAAAACAGTTTTTGTTTTGATGATTGCCGACGCCATAACCCCAAGGCTTCGATCCAGCCCTCTTGATACGACGGTGGTGTCGGTGGGCGCATCGCCTCTACCGGAGAAAGCTGATAAACCTTACGCAAACTCAACCATCCCCCCAACAATCCCGGGAAAATTCCTGCCGCCAGACCAAGGAGAACCGATGTTGAATTCAGGGAAAAATCAAGCGAAGGAAAATGAAAGAAAGAAACGTAAGTCGTGAGCAGCGCTTGTCCCAGGAATTTTCCTCCGATCACCCCTGAGACGGAACCTCCCAAAACAATCAAAAACACCAGTTTCAGGTAATGCCCCGAGATTTCGAGATCGGTGTAACCCAACGACTTCAGTGTGGCGATCTGTGGGCGCTGAATCGCCACCAGTCTCGACAAGATAGTATGAATCAAAAACGCGGCAACGGTGATGAAAATCATCGGGTCTAAAATCACGATCGTTTTTTGCTCATTGATCTCATCTTCGACAAACATGTTTGACAATTGCCGTGATCGATCCTGAAATTCGCGGTTTCCATACGGTTTCAACAGAACATTCAGTCGAGCCATCACCTCTTCTTGCCTTACCGTGTGATCAAGCTCGACCACCACGTTGTTCATTTCTTCACTCATCTTTGCCAGACGTTCGAGATGTTTTTTAGGTATCCAGAACACACCGTAATGAAGGTCGTCGGGCAACGGTGCTTGCGCGCTCAAGGCATAAACATACTCCGGTGAAATGGCGACGCCGACAATTCTCAAGGTCTCCATCTGACCTTGAATCGTTACTGTCAACTCATCGCCCGGCCCGAGATGATGGGCGATTGCAAATGCTTCATGCACCACCACTTCGACTTCGCTTGCTTCAACCGGCAAACGGCCTTTACGAATATGCAATCGATTCAACACGGGTTGAACACCCGATGGAATGGACACAAAGGTTCCGACGGCCGGTTCATCGACATCGGGCACACTCAGTAAGCCATCGAGCACCAGACGCCCTTCGATCGCCTTGATCCCGTGACCTTGTGAAAGTCGGTTCACCAGTTCAATCGGTGCTGACTTGAAACTGCCGAATAAATCGGCAAACCGGTTTTTTTGATAGTAATCATCCTTGCAACGATTCAAGGATCGATACACGCTCCAAGATGAAACCAAAAGAGTCACACCCGCAATGATCAAGATCGAAATACTGATGGTCTGTGCCTGAAGAATTTTCAATTCCCGAAAAACTTTGCGATTCAGAAGTTTCATCACCACTCGATCTCCTCAAGTGATTTTCTTTTTTCATTTTGTGTTATCGATTGAATCAAACCATTCGCCATGCGAATCACCCGATCACCAAGACCCGCAATCGCTGCGTTGTGGGTAATGATCGCGACCAGTGTTCCGGTTTCCTGATTCACGCGAAGAATCGACTCAAGCACCTTCTTACCTGTTTCAAAATCGAGTGCCCCCGTGGGTTCATCACAGAGCAATATGTCGGGGCGCTTTGCCACGGCACGGGCAATCGCTACACGCTGCTGTTCACCTCCGGAAAGTTGCGAAGGAAAATGCCGCGCACGATCAGTCAGCCCCACCATCTGAAGAGCCTCTGATGCTTGCATGGGGTGCGGTGAGATATCGGTCACCAGTTGCACGTTTTCTTCAGCGGTCAACGTCGGAATCAAATTATAAAACTGAAACACAAACCCTACGTGGTCACGTCGAAACGCGGTGAGTTCTTTTTCAGTCGATGTCACCAAGTTATGATCGCCGTAAAACACTTCACCCGAAGTGGGTTGATCAAGCCCACCCAGAATATTCAGAAACGTGGATTTGCCACTCCCCGAAGGCCCCAGAATCACGACCATCTCGCCCGATACTAATTCCAAATCAATACCACGCAACGCATGCACCGGCACTTCACCAGTTTGATAGATTTTAGTGAGATTTCTGGCTGAAAATACGACTTTACCTGATCGCGTCACGGATCATTTCTAGCAAGGAGCATGCAACCCCCTAAAATACCCCTGGGGCTTTTTTGATGCTGGGTGCGTTAAGGCTTACACTGATCGAATTCCGCCTCTAAAAACATGGCAGAACTCCAGGTAAATGGCGCCTCAGCGTGATAAATCGCATTTTTAAAAGGCTTCAAACGATCGGGGCTTTCCTTGAATCGGTACACTTCGTGAACCTGTCCGTTCTTTACGATTTGAAATTCAAGATATTGCATGATGCGCTGATATTCTTTGCAATCACCAACTGCAGCAGCGGCCCTCGCCCCGAGAGACGATAACCAAATCCAGTAAAGTCGATCGTGGTATCCACCCAGTCCGATACTTTTAACAAAGATACTTTTCATGTCGTTGGTGTAATTGGGCCAGGTTGGACGACCTGGAATCGGCCCCCACAAGGGAGTGCTTCTTAAACTATCATAGGCTTCGCGTGCTTCTTTTGCCGGCAATACTTTTTCAGTGATGGCTAAAAGATTTGCATCAGCCGTGTATCGGTCATCACCATCAAAATTTCTAAGCACCTTTTTATTTGAATCCCAGAAGTACTCTCTAAATCGAATTGCCTGCGCATCTGCCTTTTGCTGGTAATAAGCAACCTTGTCGGTGCTGTGAATTGCATCTGCCCAACGTGCAGCACCTCTCAGCGCTAATACATAAAACAAGTTAGTAAAAGCGACCCTTCCATTTCGATTCACACTGTCTTCCCAATCGGCAAAACCTTGTTGCTTTGAAATCAGACCGCCCTCAAGGTGGTTTTTTTCCAGGTATTGGATTGATTTTTCCATTGATGAAAACCAACGTTTTGCAAACTGAAGATCATTTGTTTTAGCGATGTAATTGCTGGCCGCCCAAGGTACGGTGACATTGCCATCGATCGTCGTGATTTTGTTTTCACTTTCATACCACGCCTTCAGAGGTGCCTTGAAAGACTGGCGAATACCCGCAACACCCAACACGGCTCTGATTTGTCCGTCTTTATTATCAATCAATCGTGGCAATAAGCCATCTTCACGTTGAAATGTGAAGATCGCTTCCAGTGAATCGTGAATCGGTTTTTCCATTCCAACAGCAAGAGCACCTGATGTGGACATCGACAAATCACGAATCCAAAGATTTCGAAATTGTTTGTATCCTGCCAATAAATATTCTCTTTGATCAATGGTTGCAGTATTGGTTTTCAACGCTTGGGTGGCAATTTGAATTGCTGTTTTTTTGAT
>CALPVV020000060.1 GCA_943327105.2 Nitrosovibrio sp. Nv4 | reverse complement strand
TCTTTTTTCAATTCAAGTGGAAACTGATGCGGATACCGTTTCGTCCAAATCTTGATGATTTCACCGGTTTCTTCCGTGGGCAACAACTTTAACGTTTCTTTCAGCGCCAGCGTGGAAACCTCATCTAAATCTGAGGTCCGAATCAGATGACTTAAAAGCTGTTTTTTCAACACCGGATTATCGGAACCAATCGCCAATTGCAGAAATTTTTTCTCAAATTCACCACTGAATCCTCGATTCAAATTAGGAATCAGTTTGTTCATCGTGAGTGATTTTGCATTCAACTTTCCAGATAAAAGATCGTAGAGCAAAGCATCCGACTGCGAAGTGGCCTGTTTGAATAATGCACCCGACGCGGTAAGCGCAATATTCTCTTGTTCAGTCGACAGCAAGATACTCTTTAATTTTTTGAATACTTCATCGCTCATTGGCCTGGTGTAATAGGAACGAATCGCACTATTCAATACATTGAATTCCTTGCTATCAAGAGCGATTTGAAGAATCTTTTCCATTTCAGGCGTATTAAATGAAGCCGCTTTCACTGCCAGTTTTTGAAGCTGACTCACGTCTTTTTCATCTTTCAATAGTTTCAATAACTGTTTTTGATTCAGATTTTCGATTACCGTCCTACTGACTTCATCATCGGTGTCCTTATACAAAGACAAAAAATATCCAAAATCGCTTGATTTCCGAATCGTTGGTGACTCGAAGGCTCTTTTGATTGCCGACACCCTCAGTTTCGGTTCTTCACTTACCGTCAGTGTTTTAAGGTATTCAAAAAACTTGGGATTATCATTCAAGTCAAGCTGCCGCCAATTGATAATTGCAGACTGTCTTAAAAGAGGATTTTCACTTGCCAACTGATCAAAAACAATTTGATGAAGCACGGGGTCTTTAATGTACGGAAACCCACGTGCATCTTTGGCACCGGCCATGATTAGAATTCTTGCATGATGATAGTTTCTTCTAGAATCGGCACCGGTCAAAAGCTTTGCGATTTTTGGAATCACATGGCTCTGAGGGTTCTGGACAATATGCTGGGTCATCAACCTACCGGCAATCAAATGCACGGCCTCAACCGGATCTGACAACGCATCTAAAAGATGTTTCTCATAACCAGGCAACTTCAATTCACTCGTCACGATCAACGAATTCCCTCTGAGAATGATGTTGTCGGCGTCCTTGGTCCAATTACCGAGTTCGGTTCCCAGATTCTTCAATTGAAGCAGTCCTTGAACCTTCTTTACTTTTTCAAGTGGAAGAACCTGATCAAGCATCATTTTTTTCATGAATGCGATCGTCTTCGGATCTTCACGGAATAGTTCCGGATTTTTTTCAATAAAATCATAAACAAGAAGATTAGGATGCTTTGTTTCCAATTGTTCAAATACTGCCGCCTTGGTGAGTTTGATGTTTGCGGCGTCTTTAGCATCTGCTGCCTGAATCAATCCATTTGATAACAGCGACTTTTTTCTCGCAATAAAGTCATTGTCAATAACCACATCATATTTTTTCAAGCGCTTCTGGATGTCTTTTAGATAGTCTGCGGTTTTCTTTCTGTATGGATTATCTATCGCTAATGAGAGTTCTTTAAAATCAGCCTCATCAACTTTCATGATTTCCCGAATGGTCTCAGACGTTTTGGTGATGTGCTTTTTCTGGTAGTCCAGAGCAAGCAACAATCCGTCTGCGGCAGAGATATTCTTTGGCACAAGCTTGATCTTGTTTTCATTGAACTCAATCTTAAGCGGCATCAAACCATCTGGTTCACGATAAAGAACCCCTTCCTTATTCGATGCGCTGAGCTCATATTTTCCTGTCGTGACCCTGCTGATTTCTTCACGTGAATACTCATCAACATAATTCAAACTGACGGGCTTCTGGCCTTGTGAAAGCTGCTGAAACCCCATTCTTATTTGATGAAAATTATTCAGGTCATATAAATTCGAAGACGGCATGATGATTGATTTTGCGCCGAGATCCTTTTTAATTTGATCCATCGCCTGAACAATGGCTTTGGTTTCAGTGGTAGAAATTCTGGGTCCATTGATTGAGTGCAAATAAAGAACCTTTTCTCCATTTCCGTTCTTCACGTAGGTAGCCGAAAGATAGCCCTTTAAATCACCCTCGGCAGAACGAATCATGAAAGTACGGTCTTCAGGCCCCCAGACATAGCCGAATGAGTTTTGAGTCGCGCAATCCCCACCCATATACCCTCGGAAGATACCAAGCTCGGGTGGCACTTCGGTAACCAGCATGGGTTTATTCAAGTAGCTGGTTCCCTCATGGGTTGAATAAAGGCGCTTTAAATTTTGTTCCAGTTTGCCCGCTACCGATCGATCGATTTCTCTGCCGTGTATTGCGCCAAGCCCTTTCAACTGCTGATCGATCAATTGGCGATCAGCGAGCATGGATATTTTTTCTTCATTGATGTTCTTGATGATTTTTTTAGCGTTATTGAAATTATCTTCTACTCGATCATCATCACCTTGCAGAACCAGTCGAAGTTCCATCAATTTTTGAAACTCATTTTCAGCTTCGATTTTACTTTTCAATGCTTTCAAGGCGCTGTGTTTATTCAATTCATGCGCCTGAAGCCCGTATTGTTCTCCACGAAACCCTGCCTGTGCCAGATCATCAGGAAGCAGCTCTGATAATTGCTCAAACTGTTTATCCCTGCTTAATGAATACAGATCGCCTCTTTTTTCTTTCGGCAAGGAGTTAATCAGACCCGTCGTGAAACCTTGCGTACTACCCTTCCCTAATTTTTCCAGAGATTGCTTGAATTGCACATCGAACTGGATTTTGTCACCTTGTCCGTGAATCCGATCAAGCTCGGTGAGTATTTTTTTTTGCCATTCTTGAACAGCACCTGCATCAAGAACCCGCTTGTTAGGCGGTTCCATTTGAAATTCAATTAACGGTCTTTTTCTGTATTTATTTTGATATTCTGGAATTTTTTCCAGATCATCGACGAGTTTTTTCTGAGTGTCGAGCAATGAGAATAAGTTGGTCTCATAACTGGAAGCATTATCAAAAAGATTGGGGATGTATTCACGTACTGCGGTTAGATAGCGAAGTTTTTCGAGATCAGTTTTACTCGGTGGGAGATTTGATCCGGGCCCTGCACCCATCAGAATCAAAGCAATCGATGCAGCCGCAATAAAGCGGAACCGTCCGAGCTTTTTCTGTATTGATTCTGACCATTTGTTCACTAATCCTTATCGGCATTAGGACCAGTTAATTTAAAAAACCCGCCAGCCACAGTCAGAAGACTGACGGGTTTCAGTGTGTTTTAATCAGAAGCCCAGACTTACACCGGCTAAAACCTGAATCGCTTTTGATTTATAGCTTCCAGAGGATGGATTTGTCGCACGTTCCATCAGACCAAGCTGGTAACGACCATCAACTACAAAACCTACTCCTGGGGTTAATGGCATTCTGAAACGTAGATCAAAATCAAGACCGTAGTCTTCCTTCTTCAAACCAATGCCACTATAAGTTGAAGTGATCGTTGTACCAGAAACGTCAGCATCGATATCACCTTGACCATTTTCGTAATACAGACCGGCACCCGCGCTTAAGAACGGCATTCCAGTAAAGCGGACCATTAATGGGATATGCAGACGAGTAGCCTGAACGGTGGTGACAGTCCCACCAGAAGTGGATGAATACTTTTCCGTATTGTAAAGCAAACCAGATTCAAGGCTGAAAAGCGGAACAAGGCTTTTATCAAGTAGTACACCAAGTCCGAAAGCAGCCTTGGTTGCAATCACACTACCTGAGGCAACAGGACTTGAGAAATTCAAACCACCCAAAACAGTAATCTCTGCTTTTGAGGAAAACGGTTGAAGAGCAAACAACACGGCCAACGAAGGAAGTATTTTTTTCATCATACTAAAAAAATACCAATGAACTGGAAGTCATGAAAGCTTATTTATTAAATAAAGATGATGTCAAAATTCCATCTCTTTTTGAGAATCAAGCACGGCTTTGATCTCTTCAAAGCTATGAACCTTGCCCTTTCCCACACCAGGACAGAAGGTCTTGATCTCATTATTCCAGGTCTTTGGGTTCATGTTCTCTGGCCAAAAGGGCCATGTTCGACAGTGCTCCGGGCGGGCTTCATAAGCAGAGCACTGATTCTTTTTAAGGAACATGCAATCGCCCTTATTTTCTGGTGGGTCAATGAGATGAACATGACCACCCTTCTCTCCACAATATTGCTTCAAGAACTGGGCTTTGGTGATGCCGAAATATTTAGCAAATCGTTTTTGATCTGCGTCGGTGAGGTAAACAAAACCATAACTCCCCCGGGAAGTGCAGCATTTACCAGACCCCTGACATTCAAATTGAATTCCTTCAGCATAAAAAGGCTTACGTGGCATGTATTTATTTTCCTTTTAAAAATGAAAAAGGGCAACTGACAAAGCAGCCGCCCCCCTTCATCCATGAAATTCAAGAATCACTCTTGTGGCTTATACCAACAATGCGGACGATAAGCTGATTTGTCTCCGCGTTCTTCAGCGCAAGCGCCGGTAACAGCATCACTGCTACCAAAATCTTCTAAGTAAGAAATGTTGCAAACAGAACCTGCAAAGTAAGTGTCCAAGCGACACTGTGCTGCAGGGTGGGCATCATTGGTTTCATCCACTTCAGAAAGGTCTGGCGTGCTGAATGATGGAACATCTCTTGTTAAGCTACCACCCGTTGAAAGAGAATGAAGCAATTGAGCAAGAACGTTACCTGCCATTGATTCACGCAAGCAAAGATCGATTTCTTTTTGAGACTTGAATGATGCTGAACATTTTGTTTTTACGACTGCCGGAATGGAAAGTGTAGAAACAATTTTTGCATTGTCGTCTTTCTCAAAAACACGACGGAAACACTTCATCGTAGCAAAATAATCAGACTGACCTTCATTTGAAGCCCAAACCGGATTTCCTTCATTCAAGCCTTTTTGAGGAAAACCACCAAGGTGATGCCCCAATTCGTGACAAACCACGAGAGCAAAACCATCAGCAGTCGTAATGGAGTGACGAGCAAGTCCACCATACATGTTGAGCACATATGTTTTGCCAACACGCTGAGCAGATGCGTTCACAGTTCCATCCGTCCAAAGACGATTGATCTTCAGCTTTCCACCCTTAGACTTGATGATTGGTTCATAAACAGAAGAAATTTTATCCATTACTCCATTGAACGTTGTTTCATCAATTCCGCCGGCAAAGTTTGCACCAACTGGAATATTCATGCTGTTTTTAGGCATGAAGTTACAAAGATTCTTGTGACTGTGAGCTGCAGAAGCAGGATTGGAAAACACTGCTAGCAATAGAGACAGAGACCCTAACTGTAGAACGGATTTGATCATAATTTACCCCCCCCAGGATAAGTTACTCGATCCTTCGAGTTTGATAATCGTCTCAGATCCTTTTTCGAATTCAAGGGTAAAAACCGTTTAAATCGGCTTTTATAAAAATATAATTTTTCATAAGAATTAAAAACAAAAACGGATGCTGAGAAATTCTCACCATCCGTTTCATTAAAATTAAAGATCAAAAACTAGTTCTGTGGTTTGTACCAGCAAAGAGGGCGATAGCCAAAACGATCGCCTTTTTCTTGAGCACAAGCACCCGTGTTAGGGTCTTTCTTTCCAAACTCTTCCGTAAAAGCAGCTTGGCAGATTGCACCTGCGAAGTAAGTGTCGAGACGGCACTGAGCTTCAGGGTGAGCATTATCTGTTTTAGAAACTACTTTCGGGTTTGGTGTATCGAAGTTAGGCATGGTGTCTGCGGTGAACTCTTTTTGACCATGAGCAAGTGACCAGAGAAGGTCTGCAAGAACTTTTCCTGCCATTGCGCCACGAACACAAAGATTGATTTCTGATGCAGACTTGAAGCTTGAAGAACATTTATTCTTCACGGTCTCAGGTACATTCATTTTCGCAATCACAGAAGCATTGTCAGCGTTTTCATAAACGCGACGGAAACACTTCATGGTTCCGAAATAATCAGACTGACCTTCATTTGATGCCCAATTATTGATATTCAACAAACCGCCAGATTGTGGAAATCCACCAAGGTGGTGGCCAAGTTCATGGCACATCACCAATGCAAAACCATCTTCTGTTGTTCTAGAGTGACGAGCAAGACCACCGTACATGTTCAACAAATAAGTTGAACCTTGGCGTTGAGCTGATGCATTCACTGTTCCATCCGTCCAAAGACGATTTACTTTAAGATTTCCGCCTTTACTCTTGATAATCGGCGCGTAGAAAGAAGAAATATTGTCGATCACGTTGTTGAAAGTGGTTTCATCGATACCACCTGAAAGCTCCATACCTACTGGAATGTTCAAGTCGTTCTTCGGCATGAAATGACAAAGTTCTTCAGATTTGTGAGCATTCGCTGATGTTTGCAAAAAAAGCGCTGCAATCGCCAGCATCCGTACTAATACATTGGATTTATTCATAACGTTCCCCCATTTGTTATAACCCCACCCATAAACCTTCATTGAATTATGAGACTCAATCCATCGAGTTTTTCGATCGTCTCAAAGTTTTGACGATTTACAACTTTTTTTTGACACGCAACCAGCATTCACATTGGAAAAATCAGAATTCACTTTTGAACATTTGCGTCACATCCATACCGGGCTTCACCAATTTCAATTCAACCATTTGCTGATAGAGTTGATTCCACCGCTCAAAACTCATGGTTCCAAGGCCTTTTTTAAGGGTTTCCGGAGTGGAAATAAAACGTTCTTGAAGTATGGAAGCCTCCGCAAACGTCTGAAGATCCATGCTTGGATTGATTTTTTGCATCGCTTCATTTGTGCCTTTAGGACTGGTTAAATAAGCTTTCCATCCTTGACGTGTCGCCTTTAAAAAACCTTTTATCAATGCGGACTGCTGCTTCAAGGTGTCTTCATG
Source organism: Nitrosovibrio sp. Nv4 (assembly GCA_943327105.2). Classification (GTDB taxonomy): domain Bacteria; phylum Bdellovibrionota; class UBA1018; order UBA1018; family CAIMNF01; genus CAIMNF01. Next base: position 7,991 of record CALPVV020000060.1, on the reverse strand, counting down.
AACAATCACCACTGCCGCATAAGGGTTATAGCCAGACTCAGACACGAGGAAAAGGTCAGGCTTTAATCCTTCTCTTCTTGCAGCAACCGGCTCAGAAAAGATAAAGCACTGTTGCGAGAAATTTTTATCCTTGATGAACGAAGCAATGCCGCCCGTATAAGGAACCAATTTTGCCTTGAATGGTGAATAAACTTTCTCAAGCCATTTCGTGTATCCATACCCCTTTTCAAGAGCAATCATTCCATCGGTTTGGAATAACTGTTTCAAGGATGTGATTTTCTTTTCCGGGTGGACCATGAATGCGTGCGGGCTATTTTGATAAACAGCAAACAGCGCGACAATCTTCGCCCCCTGAGCACGCGCCAAGATCACCTGATCGGCAGAAGAAATACCGAACATCGCTTTTTTAGCTGCAACCATTTGAGAAACGGGCTGACCGGCGCCGCCAGGTAGAATGGAAAAATCCTTCAATCCCGCTTTTTCGTACTCTTTTGAGAAATAGGCTTCGTAAAAGCCGCCAAATTCAGGCTCTGGTTTCCAATTCAAAACCAGTTCAGCGCCCGATGAGTACGAAATACCGATGAACGAAAGGGATAATAAAACTAAAAATTGTTTGAACATGAATCGTGGACCTCAAAAAAGTGATTATCGATTCTTCAATAAAAACTTTTTTGCACCCGAAACGAAAGAGAAAAATAAAATACCCAGAAGAGAAGCCATCAACACCGCAGCAAAAACCTGATCAACACGTTGTTGATTTCGTGCAACATCAACCAATCCACCCAATCCGGTTCCAGAAATAAACTCGCCGACAATGGCACCGATCACCGCAAGACCACCCGCAATCTGAACACCACCGATAATCTGTGGCATCGCATGCGGTAACCTTAATTTAAACAAAACTTGTGGCTGAGTGGCATCCATCATTTTAAACAAGGCAAGCAACTGTCGATCAGCCGACAAAAGCCCCAACACGCTATTGGCAATGATCGGGAACACCGAAACAATGAACGATGAAGCAATCACGGTGGGTAATCCGTAGCCAAGCCAAATCACCAATAATGGTGCAATCGCAATGATTGGTACGGTCTGAAAAAACAAGGCGTAGGGATAAAACATATCCTTGATCAGTTTTGAATAACTGAGGATCAGTGCCGTAAACAAACCAATCACAATACTCATGCCCAAACCTGACATGGAGGCAATCGCCGTTTCTAAAAAAGCTTTTTTGAATACAGCAGGCTCATCCGCAATGCATTTAAAAACCTGAGAAGGAGCAGGCAACAAGAATGCGGGTACCACTCCATAGCGGGTCAAACACTCGGCAAGAACGGTAACGACCACCAAGGGAATCATGGGCTTCCATAACGCTTTCATGAATGACTCCTTAACAATTGAAAGCATTCTTCAACAGTTTTCTGAAAATCAGAACTAGCTCTTAGCGAAAGCGGTCGATCGATCCCAAATAACAATTCCCGATCAAGCGCCACTTGACCTGGTTGCCCCTGTAAAACCATCACTCGATCAGAAAGCCAGAGCGCCTCGGTAATGGAGTGGGTCACGAAAACAATGGTTGGCTTCAATGCTTTCCATAACTCACGCAGTTCAAGACCCAATTCGATTCGAATCGGCTCATCGAGCGCCGCAAAAGGTTCATCCATTAAAATTAATTTTGGTTTGGTGATCAACGCCCGTGCCACGGAAACCCGCATCTTCAAGCCACCGGAAAGCTGAGAAGGAAAATGATCGGCAAATTTTTCAAGTTTGAGCTTCTTTAGCCAGGGTTGAGCCTCTCGTTCAGCTTCGGATCGCGATACTCCACGAAGCCTTAATGGAAGCGTGATGTTCTCGATCACCGTTTTCCATGGCAATAATGCCGCATCTTGAAACACGAAGCTGATTTCTTTTTTAGTGAATCCTTGTTCGATGCTTCCGCCCGTTTTTTCTTCCAGGCCGGCGATCAATTTCAATAATGTAGACTTACCACAACCCGATGGCCCAAGCACCGAGACCCATTGTGATGGCGGAATCACCGCAGTGATCGACCCCAAACCGGTCTTGCTTTCAGGATAAATCTTTTGCAAGCAGTTCAGTTCGATTCTCATGACAATGTGGCTTCTCCCATGGATTCGCCATTCAAGTCGCAAAGTGAGATACTGACCGAGTGAAGCGGATCATTTGGAAATCTCTTGAAAACATGGTTCCAGATGTAGAGTGCCATGTTCTCGCTCGTCGGTGACATTCCAAGCGTGTCGTTCAAATAAGTGTTGGCAATCGGTTCTGCGATTTTAATCAGAGAATCCTGAAGCAAAACCAGATCAATCAAGCGGTCACCCTTGAGGGGCAACGAGGCCTTGAATTCAACCGTCAATTTCCATAGATGATAATGAGGGGTTTCAAAACCCATCAATGAATGAGATGCCTTGAACTGATGGTGAACCTTTAATGATATAGAAGTGGGTTCGAGCGTGTTCATTTCAATCTACTTCCTGGATGCAGTGAAGGCTGCACCTTGCCCCGGGCTTTCTTCGATATAAACACTGACCGAAACAATGTTCTTGTCGGCAAACAGATCAAGTTCCATCTCCAAAAACTCAAAGTACGATTGAGCCAAGGTTTCACAGGTAATGTTGTCCGTCTTCAAAAGAACAACCTCATCAGCTGGAATGAGATATTCTTTCTTACAAAGCTCGAATGAAAGAGATGCCTTGGTCTGTTTTTTAATCTTGAAGTGCGGGTTCTCAGTCGCAAGAAGAACTTTTTCATCCCAAAGTGCTGCAATTTTTTTCATGCCTGTTTTAATTTGAGAAAATGGAAGCATTTTTTTGAATGAAGCATCCTTGAATACCACCGAAACCGTTGGTTGGTAATGATGACCATGAAGGTGTTCTTTCGTGCCATCTGCAAAAACAGTCATGTGACTGGATGCAAACTTAAGTGCGTCTTTACGGATTCTGATTTCATGGATCTTTTGAAGTGCCTTGGTCATGCCCCAATGATATAAAGAACGACATGAATTCTCCAGTTCTTTTGACGATCATTGCATCATTGTTTCTCACCAGTGCGAAAGCAGCTAAAACCGAATTCAGGGTTGACCCAATCGTGGTCAAGGCGAAATCTTCATTTGATTCGTTGAATGATGAAGCGTTCATTCCTCAAAAAAAGGTGAGCTTCGATGCCAACCGCAATGGAACACAAGATGTGCTCGATAAGACTCTCGCCTTTCCTTCCACCAACTATGGCTACCCAAGTGGCGCCATGGGAACGCGACTCGGGGGGCTTTCCATTGAAGATACCCAAGTCTCAACACTAGGTGTTCCCCTGAATCTTCCCCAAGGGGGCGGTCCCGACCTGTCCTTGTTTCCCGCTTTTTTATGGAGTGGCGCAAGCATCAGCTCGGTTCCTCAATTGGGTGGATATTCCCCTCAAGGAGTATCGGGAAGCATTCAATTTGACCTTTGGACAAGAACTGCAATTCGCGACTACAAACCTTCCACTGACCTGAATCGGATTACCGGCAGTTATGATCGAAACTTGCAAAACTTTTCAGTTGCCACCAAAAAACAAACTTCTGCAATCTTGGTTGGAATGAACTTTGGCCGAATGAAAGGCCCGGCTGCATCCATCAGTCTTTATGCAATTCGAAACCCTCGAAACCATCTGCTGTTTCACATGCTTGGTTCTGATCAAGATGGTGATGATCCGGGCAGCAAGAACTATCCCACGCCGAATGCACGTAAAAAATTCTGGCGCGTGATTCCGGTACTTGAATCTCATCAAGAGTTCGGCGATACCGAAAAACCATTGATCTGGAAATCGACCATTAGTGCTGATTTTCAACAACTGGCAACCAATAATCCCGATGACCCGATTTACGATGCAAGTGCCAAGACTCAGCAATACGGAATTGAAAATGCATTACATTATGAAAATTCAACTCTGGCGTTGACTGTTCGACAACTGAATTTTCAAAAATCAGCGGTCACAGTTCACGATCTGCCTGTGATGGCCCAATATTCTTATGATTTTCAACTCACATCAAACTTGAAAATGAAGCTGGCCGGCGGCGGAAATTACATGAATGACACCGGTTTTGCACCAAGTGGTCGCGCATTGCTGAAACAAAGCATTACCGATGAAGACTCACTTTTCTTCGAATTGAATTCTTTGAACCGCATGCCGACCATGGTTGATCGTTATTATGTAGATTCCAGTTACCGGGGAAATCCGAACCTAAAACCGGCTCGCATCAACACGTTGATTGCCGGAATGGAAAACAAGAAAGATGATTTTGAAAATACAACGACCATTAAACTCGAACAACGCAATCAGATCATTGTTTATGCTTCTGGGACCCCTCTGAGTACGATGATTAATCAAGGAAATGCCTGGCTGGTATCTGCGAATGAAGACTTTACATTTAAGCCATTCAAACCAATCACCCAAAGAATCGGTACCGTTCTCAGTTTCTCTCAATTGACCGACAGTGGGCGAAGCTATCCCGACCTCCCCACAATCAGCGTCGTGCATAACGGTAAATATGAGTTGAATGATTCACTCGCCCTTCGAAACAACCTTCGATACATGGGGGTTTCAAAAAACTATCTTGGCCTTGACCATTCAGACTATTTTCTTGCCGACCTATCGTTTGACTGGAGCATAAAAAAAGAGATTACCGCAACACTTGGCTGCGATAATCTCTTTGATAAACGTGCGGAAATTGTAGAGGGTTATCCGCTCCCCGGTCGAATCGCTTATTTGAACCTACAGATGAATCTGTGATCAACGATTCGCCATTCCGACCCTATCTGAAATATGGATAAGGAGGGTACGGAGGAAATGGACGTGGATAAGGAAATCCTGGACCTGGGTACGGATATCCGCCTGGGTAACCATTACCACAAAAATAAATCGGACCATAAGCTACCGGATGATTGGTATCAGTAAAGTAATCAATCAAACCGATACCTGAAAAAGTACCGGTGAGTTCATCATTTGATTTTTTCTTGAATTCAAATGTCACATCTTCTTTGTACTCGTAACGCTTATAAGTCACTTGCTGACAGTAATTGACGTTCACTGATGATTGAAAAGTAACCAATGATTCACCCAAGACCGTCGTCTTGCGGTTACCTACCAGGTATTCTTCATTGTCAGATCCGCAATTTGCATTCTTGGTGTTGAACGACATCGGCTTCAAGAAATCATTCGAATCAAACACATCTTGTGCGCTGATGTAAGTGCTTTTGGTTTCGCTGCCTGACTTCATATTCAAGGCAACGCAATAACGGTTGATATTCTTTGAATATGCCGTCATTGAAGCAGGGTTACCATTGTAAGTACCTTCAAAGGTATTGGAGTACTTACAGGCAGTTAAGGAAAGGGCCAACAAAAGTACGGAAGTTAGTTTTTTCATAATCTAACCGTACTCCGTCAATTTTTTGAATTCAACGTGAATTTAATTAATTCAATTTAACAATCCTAAGCTATTGAAATCAGGACTTTAAACAAGCATCTATGCGTATTTTCACCGTATTCCAAGGCATAATCGGCAATAGATCAAATAAACCGATGTTGCTGTTTGGCTGTCCGGTAACATAAAGACGCATCGGCTGAGTGAACTCACCTAATTTCAAACCAAATTGGGTGCAAATTTCTCGAAGCTTAGTATCGATTTCAGTATGGCCAATTCCGCATTCCTGAAGAGTGGTTTTTGAATTTTTAGCCACTATCCCTGAACATTCGTTTGAGAGGGCCTGAATTGCTTCTTTGATTTTTGCTTTTTGCTCGGGAACTTTGTTCCACTTAAGGTCAGCGCCGTTCACTTCTGGCGCACCGGCCACACAAAGCGAATTTAACTGATCAGGAAGCTCTTTAATCAGCTTCACTTTCTGTTTCAAATGATCAATCAAGGTACAGACATAGACTGAGCTCACCTCAGGGTGATTGAAAGCAAAGTCTTCCTTCAAAATCGTAAGCAATCGTTCAGAGTCGGTCTTTTTCAGGTGCTCGCCATTGATCCAGAGCAACTTTTCCGGGTTAAAAACTGCACCCGTCACCTGCACGTGTTCAAAGTCAAAATACTGAATCATTTCTTCAATCGAAAACAATTCCTGATCACCATGACTCCAGCCCAATCGAACCAAGAAATTCAAAAGTGCTTCCGGTAAATACCCTTCCTTGCGGTAAGCATTGGTTGAAGTTTCACCATTACGCTTGGAAAGCTTTTTCTTGTCTTCGCCCAGAATCATCGGTAAATGCGCAAACAACGGCTTCGAAGCATTCATCGCCTCATAAAGATAAATCTGCTTTGGGGTGTTGTTGATGTGATCATCACCGCGGATGACGTGAGAAATCTGCATGGCAAGATCATCGACCACCACCACAAAATTGTATGTCGGCACACCATTAGAACGAATCATCACGAAGTCATCAAGATCTTCATTGGGAAAAGAAATTTCACCACGAATCATGTCTGTAAAACTGGTAGTCCCATGCAGCGGGAATTTGGCACGAATGGCAAATGATTTGCGCCCTTCCGGACTTCCACTCGCCGAGTGATTCAACTCACGGCAAGTGCGCGCATACATCGGCTTCTTGCCTTCTTTCATCATTTGTTCGCGTGTTGCTTCAACCTCTTCAGCCGTGCAATAACAACGATAAGCCAGACCTTTTGAAATCAAATCGTCGGCGATCTGCTGATAAAGCGCACCACGATCGGATTGGTACATCAACGGCTCATCGTGATTCATTCCAAGCCATTTCAACGATGCGAGAATATCATCGGTGTATTGTTTTTCAGAACGTTCGGTATCGGTATCTTCAATCCGAACCAAAAACTTGCCACCCAACTTCTTAGCATAAAGAAAGTTAAAGAGGGCGGTACGGACTCCACCTACGTGAAGCCAACCGGTTGGTGATGGGGCAAACCGAACGCGAACAGGTGCTGATGAATTCATTTTTTGGGTTTTACCTCATTTTTCTCAAAAGCTAAAGCCTCAGAATACTCGATCAGACCACGAATCACCCGGCCGTCAAGTTTGATCTCGGGCCATTTCTTATGAATTGATTCAAACGACTTGAGGCGCTCGGCATTCAATGCCGTCGGTTGAAGTGATGGAGCCCCGAATGATGGCACTGAGTGGCAGGCAAGGCAATTCTGGGTAAATGTTTTTTCCCCGCGTGAGGCAGCGGGGTTTGTTCTGATTTTCAACTTGGTTTGAGGGTAAGACAATGTCCGATCACTCAATTCGATTCTCTGTATTCCGACAGCATCAAAGTACCAGGCAGGTAATAAAATGCGCCCTTGCTCAAGAGAACTTTTACTTTTCAGGCCTGAAGACAGCTCGCCCGTTTTTGAGTTGAATTTGAATTGAAAGAAACCACGCCAAATCATGAAACGAGGAATGCGAATGGTTTTATTTGCCGTGATGATGGTCACTAAATCAATACTTGCTCGATCGTTTAGCTCCAAAGAATTGGAAGAGTCTTCAAACAAAAACGTTTGCGCCGCAATCGTGCCCTTTTTGTTTCCTGGAAACCGATGCAGTTCATCACCCGTCCAAGACTTCAACAAGCGAGGGCCTGACTGCGTCAAAAACACGACGTCGATCGTTTTGGGAGCAGCAGATGCAGAATTAAGGCCGAAAAATAGGCAAAAACAAGTCAGTGTTTTCAAGAACAGGCTGTTTTCTAGCAAGAAGAGCATGAATTCTATGACAACAATCTTACCACTTACTGTCAAGATATGATTCAATATACTTGGGGAGAATTGAAGTGAACAAAAACGACATCAGAAGCCTGACTCGGATCGGACGATCACTCTGGGGTGATCTTGATCAGTCTGTCGCCATCAGCGAAGACACGCTGACCAGTGTTTCACTTTTAAAGCTCAGCGATGACCGAACCATCGAACGCGCTTCTAAAGTCATGATCGAACTCGCCGAACGCAATCCTCCGGCACTTCTCAAGTTAAACCACCCGTTTTTTCG
>CALPVV020000059.1 GCA_943327105.2 Nitrosovibrio sp. Nv4 | reverse complement strand
TTGCTATGATAAAAAAGAATGAGATCATCTTTCTTACAAGCTTTGAGAACATTGCGTGCTTGAAAATTTCGAACGCCGGTCCAAGCGGTCTTCTTGTCTTTTGCAAGTTGATCAATGGAATAAACATCAGGTTCAGATTTGAGTAGCCAGTAATTCATAGCCAATTAAATAAAATGGGCGGGGCCTGTCTGGCAATCTGATTTGTTGATGAATACCAATCGAAATTCTGACATCCTAGAAGTCAGATGAAAAAAAACCATGGATTTGCATTGTGTCAATTCGTACTTGTTTTGTTGGGTTCCCAAGCAAATGCCGCGATTACTTTGGATATCGAAGGAACGGCTAAAAATGGAGGAGTTCAACTGGTCCTGGATGGACTCGCCGCCAATTTGGAAGCCCAATTCAATTCCATTTTTGCAGGGACTAACAGCTCGGGTTTTCTGACCGAAATGGGAAATGCAAATATCGGTTCGACACGTTCGATTCTTGCTCCTGGGACACAAGAAAATATTCGATACGAAGCAGCCTTTAGTGTGAATGCGGCTTTTTCAGGGGGGACTTCTTTTTCAACTTCTGCCAATACCATTCCTTCAGTTGGGGTTGGAGTTCAAGGTGGCTTAACTCTGAGTGCGAATGGTGAACTCATTAAATTGTTCCGAGGGCTTGACCCTAAACGGGTGTTGTACCATTTTTCATATTTTTCAAAAGACTTCAGTTCTTATTTGGCAAGCAGTGGAGTCTCGATGGATTCGATGCAATTCTCAACCGGTATTTCCTATCAGTTGTTTCGTACTGAACCATGGCTGCCCGGTATTCGATTCAACGGTATTCGGGTGGCTAGTGGAATTTCTTACGGAAGTTTTAATGCTTCATACTCAACACCTTTTACTTACTCCTCAGGCGGTGTCGACATGCAAAGTGATGTCACGCTATCGGTTGATTCGAAGGTATACACTTTATCAAGTGAGGCGGTGACGGGTATTCGTGCATTTTACATTTTAGACCTGTACACGGGGCTTGGCGTAGATTTCAACTTCGGTTCGACTTCGCTAAAGGGTGCAAGTAGTGGCGGAACGGTTTCAGCGATGAATGGCGCCACTGAAGTTTATTCGGGCACCGCTACCGTTTCTGGAACAGCAGATACTTCTTCGCCCAGCGTGCTTCAATTGCGTTATCTGATCGGAACTCAGGCCAATCTAGGCCCATTGGGAGTTTTTCTGCAGGGGCAGATTTCGACCCCAACAGTCATGTGTCTGAATTTTGGCGCTAAATTGATGTTTTAAACCCTCGATTTTCTCGTGTTAGAATCAAAGAGATGAAGACTCTCTTGCCCTTGGCATTGATTTGTTTAGTTGGTTGCGCACGTTCTGATCTTTTTCATAGAGATGAGGAAGTGATGGATGATTCTTCGACCGGTTATTATCAGTCGAATGGTTTTTCCGATGGCAATTTGGGAAGCAAACTTCAAAAGATCAAACAGCCGCGGAAAAAAATTCTCGTTCTCGGATTCTGGAATGATACGCCCGTGGGTGATGATTCTATCGGCTTGTTTGCCGCTGAAGAATTGAAGCGCGGTTTGTCTCTCGGAAGAAAAGTGGTTTTCCCAGATGAGAAAATTGCAACAGCGGTAACGCGTGATTTTGTCGATGGTGATCGGGTTCAGGCTTCACAGCTGGTTCGCGAGGGCAAGCGTGTCGGTGTAAATACCATTGTAATCGGTCGCATTTCGAAAATCGTTTATCGCCAGAATCGTGAAGAAGTCGGTATTTTACGAGAGGCTGAAACGGCTGTTGCAGTTGATGTAGAGATGAAAGTATTCGATGCCAACACCGGTCGAGAAGTGCATGCGGCAAAACGAAGCGGGGCTTCGGTGAGTACTGCCCACATTGTATTTGATGAAGATGCACTTTCATCAAAGGCCTCACGAAATGAAATTGCGAAAGATGCGATTGCGGATGCGGTGAGAAAAATGATTGATGAAGTCAATCTGGCCATGGAAAAAATGGACTGGCAGGGACGAGTTGCCAAGTTGGTTGGCAATAAGGTTTATGTGAATGCAGGTCGCGCTTCAGGTCTGATTGCGGGCGATATTTTGAAAGTGATGAGTCCGGGTGAAGAGATCGTTGACCCGATTACGAAGTCCTATTTGGGGCGTTCGGAAGGAATGCTGAAAGGGACGCTCGAAGTCTCAGAATTCATTGGCAAAGATACATCAATGGCGACGATTCATACCGGCGGAAATTTCCAAGAAGGCGACATTGTTCGGTTGTACTGAAAAATGCTGGGGACCTTTTGTTTTTTGTGCTAAAAGTTGATTTGAAATGACTTGGGAAGTATCGATCAACCGCAATATCTCTTTTGCCCGCCTTCTTGAAATTCAAGAAGAAGGGTTGAGTCGTTTGAAGTCTGAAAATGGCAGTTTGTTGATCTTTGCTGAACTGAAACCCACGATCACACTGGGCAGCCGCCAAATTCACGAAAATGCCCAGTTTTCCCATCTGAATCAAGTGAAAGAACTTGCCGCCCGCGAAGACATCGACATCGTTCACGGTGAACGGGGTGGCAATGAAACCTGGCATGGCCCGGGGCAATGGGTGGGTTTTGTCGTGACTCCGCTTGAAAAATTCACAGGTGATCCGCGCGGTGTGCGCAAGGCCGTCTGTGGAATCTTAAAGCGCGTGCATCAAGTGGTGAAAGAATACGAGCCGGCTGCTGTGGTTGAAGAAGATGACCGCATGGGAATTTGGTCTAAACGCGGAAAGATCGTCTCAGTCGGTATCAAGATTCGAAGCGGTTACATCACCAGTGGATTTGCAATGAATTGCTTTCCTCATCAGACCAGTTTTATGGGGATTAATCCTTGTGGCATCGCGGGCGCAGCGCCTGACTTCATTTTCCCTAGGAATATGCCCCGTGAGCTGTGGAATGCTGAATTTGAGAAAATACCTGCTAAAATCTTAAAAGCCTTCGAAGAAGAAGTGATTCAGTGCCAAAGCTGAGTTTTTAATCTCAATAATATCAATAATTTAAACAATTTATAATGATTTTAGTTGCAAAGCGCAAAAACGCCTAAACCTTGACTCCTTAATAGCCGATAAAAATGATAGGATATTAGAAGAGGGGTCCTACGTGTGAACCAGTTCCAAAACAATCTGAAACTAGCTTTAGTTTTGATGCTTGGACTCGCATGTGCTCCAAAGGTCAGCCCGATTTCTACCGAATGCGTGGTCAATGAAGATCAGTCGACGACATTCAAAGGGCGTTGGGCCAAGCAGCCTGTTCCCCTAGCGGTTGAAGTGAATGATTTCAACGATGATGAACTGGGCGAGATTTTGGCCGCCATCAACAAGTGGAACGAATTTTACAATCAGTCAAAAGGCTTCAAGCTTTATCTATCAGGCAGCAACCCGCTTGGCGTAACCGGTACTGGTTTTACCCGTGTTTCAAAAGCCAACGTCTGTTCTCAGGCCATTGTGACTCCCAGTGGTTTTTCAAATTCGATCAAAATTTATAAAAACCGCTCTGGCTGGACCTACGGATCTCAAGTCATGGCCCTAACCAGTCTTTGCCCCGTCAATCGGGGAGGGCAGTTCAGGGAGTTCACCGCAGCAGTGATGGAAGTGAATTACCAACATTACTTCGTTGCGGGTACTCCAAAACCGGATTTACAGAGCATTGTGATTCATGAGCTTGGGCATATTTTGGGACTTGATCACTCTTGCAATGGTTCTGATTGTGAAGCTGCCCCGGATGAATATGTCGAAGCGGTGATGTATCCGGCCCTCGGTTTTGATGGCATCAACGGGCGGGTAAAACGAAATCTCATGACCAATGACCAACAGCGCGCTAATTGCCTTTATTAGGGTAATTGTGTACGCTGGTCAGCATGTCAAAACAGTTTGAAAAAGTAGCGGCAACCGATCCGAATTCTCTTCCCAAGAACCTTGAATTTCCAGTCGTAGAATCAAAATTTCTTGAAAAATGGGCGAATGAAAAAACATACGCTTATGACGAGAATAGTACCAAGCCGGTCTACGCAATCGATACGCCTCCGCCAACCGTTTCCGGTTCGTTGCATGTGGGCCATATTTTCTCTTACACACAGACCGACATTCTTGCCCGTTATCAGCGCATGAATGGCAAGAACGTGTTCTACCCGATGGGGTGGGATGACAACGGACTTCCGACCGAACGTCGCGTGCAGAATTTTTTCCATATTCGTTGTGAAGCCAATGAACCGTACGTTCCCGGTCTTGATCTTCCCCCGATCCTTTCGGTCATGACCGATAAAGAGATTCAGGAAAAACGCATTCCTCAAAAAAACCTGTCCCGTAAAAACTTCATCGAACATTGTCACAAGCTCACCGTGGAAGATGAAAAGCTTTTCAAAAAACTCTGGTCTCACATCGGTCTTTCGGTTGACTGGAATCTTGAATACGCGACGATTGATGACCATTCCCGCACGATCGCTCAGCTGAGCTTTCTTGATCTGTTCAATAAAAAAGAAATGTATCAAGTGGAAGCGCCATGCGTATGGGATTGTGATTTCCAAACCGCAGTTGCTCAGGCAGAGCTCGAAGATAAGGAAATTCCAGGTGCATTCCATGATATCGAATTCCAGGTTGAGGGTGGTGGTTCATTCACTATCGCGACCACTCGTCCTGAATTGCTTGCCGCTTGTGTGGGCGTAACTACCCATCCAGATGATGAACGCTACAAGCATCTCATTGGTAAAACGGCGATTGCTCCGCTCTTCAATCTTCAAGTGCCGATCTTTGGCAGCGAGATCGTGAATCCTGAAAAAGGAACCGGAATCTTGATGGTTTGTACCTTTGGTGATCAAACCGACGTTCAATGGTGGCGCGAACAGAAGCTTGGTCTTCGTCAGATCATCGGCAAAGACGGCCGCATTCAACCGGTAGAATTCAAAGACGTAGTGGCCAACGAAAACTACGCTAAAATCGTGGGCAAGAATGTGAAGCAAGCACAGAAGCTTGTCGTTGAAATGCTTCAAGCCGCAGGTGTTCTGAAGAATCCTCCGAAACCGATCAGTCACGCAGTGAAGTTCTACGAGAAGGGTGATCGTCCGGTTGAAATTCTCACCACTCGTCAGTGGTTTGTGAAGTTGGTAGATAAACGTGAAAAACTGATTAAATTCGGAAACCAAGTGAAGTGGCATCCAGAATACATGGAAGCCCGTTTCAAAAACTGGACCGAGAATCTGAGCATCGACTGGTGCGTAAGTCGCCAGCGTTTCTTCGGTGTGAGTATTCCGGTTTGGTATCCGATCAATACACAAGGCGTGATCGAGTATGCAAAGGTTTTGACTCCTTCGCGTGAGCAATTGCCGGTTGACCCGATGTCAGATGTTCCTGCTGGCTACACGGAATCGCAACGAGGCCAACCCGGCGGATTCATCGGCGAGTCTGATGTTTTCGATACTTGGTTTACGAGCTCGCTCACTCCGCAACTGGGTTCTCACTGGGAAGTGAATCCTGCTCGTCACAAAAAATTGTTCCCGATGGATCTTCGCCCTCAGTCGCACGAAATCATTCGTACTTGGGCTTTCTACACCATCGCAAAAGCAATGCTTCACGAAGAGAAAATTCCTTGGAAGCACATTGCAGTATCGGGTTGGATTCTTGATCCAGACCGCAAGAAAATGTCGAAATCAAAAGGCAACGTGGTTACGCCTGCTCAATATATCGATGAGTTCGGAGCCGATGCCGTTCGTTACTGGGCAGGCCTTGCCCGTTATGGTGTTGATACCGCATTTGACCCTAGCGTGATGAAAAACGGTCGTCGTTTGGCGATGAAGATTTTCAACGCAGGTAAATTCGTTCTTCAAAACTCCGCAGAAGCGGGTGAAATCACTGAACCACTTGATTTGGCGTTCCTCGCCAAGTTGAAACAGGTTTGCGAAGATGCGGTGAAGTCGTTTGAAAACTTCGAGCCGGCTCAATCGTTGATGGAAGTCGAGAAATTCTTCTGGTCTCACTACACTGACTCTTATCTTGAGCTTGTGAAGACACGTACTTGGGGTGAGAAGGCTTCTGAGCAGGAAAAGAAAGTGAAGGCATCTGCGGTTCACGCACTTCGCTTGGGTCTCAAGACGTTCTTGAAACTATTCGCGCCAGTGCTTCCTTACACCACCGAAGAAGTGTGGAGCTGGGCATTCACCGCTGAGTCTGAAACCATTCATCATGCGAAGTTCGGTGCTCTCTCTGACTTTGATGGCCTGACTGCCGGTGTTCCTGCGGTATTTGATGCGGCGATGGCTGCGCAGGCAGCGATCAATCAGCAAAAGACTCTGGCGAAAGTTTCGATTGCCCGTCCGATCGTGCTGTTGAAAATGAAGGCTCACCCGGAAACGGCCGAGCATTTCAAACAGGCGCAGTCTGACGTTTGCGGTGCTACCAAGACCGAAAAGCTTGAATTGATTGCAGACACCAACCTTGAAAAAAACCAATTCGTGATCGAGTCGGTTGAGTTTGGTCCAGACGCTAAAACCGGTCAAATGTAAGGTAAAAAATCATGCAGCCATCAAAAAAAGGTTTGTTCTTGTTGAATCTCGGTACTCCCGAAAGCCCAAGCACCAAAGATGTGCGTAAGTATCTCGACGAGTTTCTAAATGATCCGTTCGTGATTGATCTTCCGAAAATCTTTCGTAAGATTCTGGTGAACGGAATCATCTTGAATACGCGTCCGAAAAAATCGGCCGAAGCTTATCAACAAATCTGGACCAAAGATGGCTCGCCCTTGATGATTCACACCAAAGCACTGACTGAAAAAGTGTGTGCTGTGATCAATCGCAACCGCAGTGAATCGGAAGGGGTCAATGTGAAAATGGGCATGCGTTATGGCAAGCCTTCCATTTCTGAAACATTAAACGCTTTTAAAAAAGACCAGGTTGAAGAGATCGTGTTTTTGCCTCTTTATCCGCAATACTCCTATGCTGCGAGTGAAAGTTCTCTGGTAGAGCTCGAGCGCCTGAAAAACAAGATTGCGCCTGAGATCAAAGTGAAGACCGTAGAAGATTTCTTCAATGACCCTCGCTTCATCAAAGCATTGGCCGATTCGATGCGCGAAGCAGTTACTCGCTTTAAGCCTGATTGCCTGTTGCTCAGTTATCACGGTATTCCTGAGCGCCAGATTGCAAAGATCAAAAACGCTCCGAAAGAATGCTGTACACCCGGATGTTGTGATCAGTGGACCAAGCAAAATGAACAGTGTTATCGCGCTCAGTGTTTTGAAACTTCCAGAATGCTTGCTAAAGAGCTCGGTTTGCCAATCGAAAAAGTAGTGACTTCATTTCAATCGCGACTAGGGCGCACAAAATGGATCGAACCCTATACTGACTTCTTGTTGAAAGATTTTCCAGGTCAGGGAATCAAACGCATTCTTGTTGCTTCACCATCGTTCACGGCAGATTGTCTTGAGACGCTTGAAGAGATTCGCATTCGTTATGACGAACTTTTCAAAGAGTCGGGTGGGGCGGAATTCGAATACATTCCATGTCTGAATAGCCGTGATGACTTCGCAGAGTTTGTCTCTTCACTGGCTCAAGAGCGTAGTTCCCAGTCTTGATAGATCGCTACGAGTCTTGGTTTTGCCAGCAGTAGATAACGTTCGAAAAGCCCGCTTCTAGTGGCGTCTTTATCGGCGTGCTTGCCCAGTACTTTCAAGATTTCAAGCGCACTCAATGCCTGACAAAGTGTCTCGGCATGGGTCATCACGCGTTCCAGTTTTTCCTGGTCTTGCCAGTATTCCTTGTTGAGGTAGTCATCGAGATGGGTGAGCTTTTCAAGTAAGCCACTGCCCGGATTGAAACAGTTCAAAATGAGTTTTGCAAAATTCTTTTGCAGTTCATATTGAAGGTTCAGATAGGTTTTTTTGAATTCATTTTTCTCACCGATCGTACCGATCGGGTGGGCAGCTACCATTGATTGAACGAATTTAGCCGGGTTTTTCATGATTTTCTTGATGTAATCTTTGAGAGCCATGAGTGATTGAATTTGTGATGTACCTTCGTAAAGAAGTGACCCGAAACAGTCGCGGTGCACGCGTTCCACTTCGTATTCGGTCATGTAACCGTAGCCGCCGAACGCCTGGATTGCCTTGGTTGACAACACGCTGAAAAGTTCAGAGCCTGTGAATTTCACCAACGGAGTCCGTGCTCGAACGATTTCGTGATGACGTTTGAATTGTGATTGTTCGGCATCGCTGAGGGTTCCGTGGTGTCTTTGTTTGAGATCTAGTTTCTGAAAAACATCAAATGAAGAAATGGTATCTACCATGAAGGCGCGAAACGCGTCTTGTTCCGTTTCCCAATCGTCGATGTTGCGCTTGAACAAAGGTAATTCAATCACGGGTTTGGTGAATTGCTTCCGGACTTCTGCATAAGCGCGCGCACGTTCCAATGCGGCTTCAATGCCTCCGATGCTTTGGAGTCCGACCGAGATGCGGGCCTCGTTCATGAGATGGAGCATGATTTTGAAGCCTTCGTGTTCTTCTCCGACGAGTCTACCAATCGTGTTTTCATAAACCACTTCGCAGGTCATCGAACCATGCATTCCCATTTTGTCTTCGATTTTAGTGATGCGATAGTTCTGCTTGCCATCGAGCTTTTCTTCAGCAAAAAACAGTGAAATTCCACTCAGTCCTTCGGGCGCATCCTTGATTCGCGCGAGAATGAAGCCGAATCCGCCACCGGCATTTGTGATGAAACACTTGGTGCCGTTCAGAAGGTAAGTTCCATCAGCTTGCTTGACGGCTGAAGTACGTAGTGACCCGACATCTGAACCGGCATCGGGTTCAGTGAGGCACATGCTTCCACTGATTTCTCCTTTGATGATTCTAGGGATCATTCTGCTTCTGGTTTCTTCATCGCAAAAGCGTTCAATCATGTCACCCATGCCGCCAAAAAATCCAAGTTGTGCGCTGGTAGAGATGCAGGCGCGAGCTACTTGTTCAAAAATGGTCATGTTCACGCTGATCGGTAAGCCAAGGCCGCCGTATTGTTCCTCAAGACTGACTCCCAATAGGTCGAATGTGCGTGCTTCCGAATAGGTTTTTTGCATCGGCTCGAGAATTTCGACCGAGCCATCACCGCGAAGTTTTGCACAGCCTGTTTCATCCAGTTCCTTTGCGCGGTTTCGTAAAGTTTCGCCGGTCCATTTTCCCGTTGTTTCCAGAATCTGTTCAAAGAATGCGATCAGTTCTTCCTTGTTGTTGAAACCTTGCGGGGTCGGGTAGGACGGATAATAAAGAGGAAGGATCTCATCCCAGTTGATGGCGGTTCTGAAAAGATATTTCCATTCGGGTGAGTCGCTGTAGTAGTTCATTGATTTAGTTTAGGCCCGGAAGGAAGAAATGAAAATCGGTGTTTTTTTGCTTAATTTTCGTCAAAAAACCAACGCTGCTGATCATTAATGATTGGTTAATTATCGTCATTTTATTTAAGATAGGGGCATGATGGATGAAAATCTGCACCTCACCACCCGGGTTCTGACTTCAATGTTGTCTTCGGCAATTGCACCGGTCACGCTCATTAGCGGGATGGCTTTTCTGATCAGCATCATGGCCACACGCTATGCCCGATGCATTGACCGCATTCGGGTGATCTTGAAAGAGATCAAGGCAATTAATGGTGATCCGGAATGCAAAGAGACTCGCCACTTGCACCGTCAGGTCAGAATCCTTTATGCCCGAACGCGATCGCTACGGACGACGATGACCTTTGCTGCTGTCAGTGTTTTCTGTGTGGTCTTGACGATTTGTGGATCGTTTTCCAGCATGATGTTCGAGTTTCCGAATGCGTTGACCGTGGCTTCAATATTTTTGGTGGCATTGTTGCTTTTGGTGGCGGCGGTATCCGGTTTCATTCGTGACATCTTGATTTCATTACGGGCCGTAAAGGTTGAGATTGAAGCGAATGAGGTGGTTTTCAATGAAAAATAAGATTCCATTTTTATTTTTGTTATTTCTGGTGACTGCTCCATTTTCCCATGCGGCAAAGCTGCAAGAGCAATCGAACCTTTTGCAGAAATTCAATCAAGTGAAACCGGTGCTATTGAAGGCGTATTCTTTACCGGCTGAATATTTGTCTTCATATTATGCACGCCGGATCGAACCCAAATTGGATCGTCCTGATTACCAATCTGTTTCCAATCCGCAGGTACTCTATCGTGGTATGTACATTACCCCCGATCAGTTAGAATTTATTTTGGAATCCGGAATGGCAGCGAATCAAGTGCGCTGGACGGCTGCCGGCGGTGGAATTTCGTTTTCTTCAAATCCAAACGAAGCAGCCAGTTACATTTTTCAATCGGGTAATGATCGCATTAATGGAGTCGGCGTCGTGTTCAAGGTGCGCATGAGCCCAGCCATGCACGCGGTGAATGATCCGGTTCTTAATTCCACTCGAACTATCTACAAGAAGCAGTCAAATGTAGCTGCCAATGAAATCGTCGACGTCTATCTTTGGGGACAATATGGTCTTGAAAGCTTTGACGAGATTCTTCGCAAGAAGACCCAAGGAAAGATCGTACCATCGTCGAATTGGACGGGTGTGTTTAGTTCTCGATAGTCTTATTGAATCATGCCTGTTGCATCGCTGGTTTTGATTTCCATGACCAGTGCAGTTTCACCATCAGCATAAAAGCGTTTTCTCTCATGGGTGACGATGAAGCCAATCGATTGGTAGAGTTCGATTGCGCCGGTGTTGCTCGCTCTTACTTCGAGAATGATGCGAGGAAGGTCTTCTTGTACCGCTTCTTTGATCATGGCTTGCATGAGTTTCATGCCAAAACCAAAGCCGCGCCATTTGGGGTCAACAGCCACGTTCAGTAGTGAAATGCCTTCTGCTTGCACCCAGTAAATGATGTAGCCAACGACAATCGAGTCGGTCTCATCGTCGGTCAAAACCAGGGCGCGGGTGATGGGATTCTTCAGTTCAGACTCGAAGTTCGCAAGCGACCAAGGTTGCGGGTAGCTTTGCATTTCGATCTGCAGGGCTTGTTTGAGGTCGTCATCAACCATGGGACGAATGCTGACTGGAATGCCGGAAGAAGTAGACATGGGAATCACACTAACATAAACTTTCGAATATGAAACGCGGCGTCCTTTACGATGTGCTTTATGGGTTTGTACCGATCACCGAATGGGAAGAGGAAATCATCAATTCCCCCTTCTTTCAGCGCTTGCGTTGGATCAAGCAACTCAGCTTTGCCAATTATATTTTTCCCGGTGCTGAGCACAACCGCTTTGGTCACACCATTGGGGTGATGCATTCGATGGAGCAAATGCTCCGGGCTCTCGGCCTTGCCGTTACCGAAAAAGAATTGTTTGATCCGAAGGCAACCAGTGCTCAGGCCATGCTTCACAAGAGCCTTCGCATTTCTGCGCTGATGCATGACATTGGTACCTTTCCGTTTTCACACACCGTTGAATACGGATACATTCGTCACGGACATGATACTCGTCGAGCAGCCAAGCACTCGAAAGACCTGGTGAACAATCACGAACATCTTGGCGCATTCATTATCAAGAACACCCGTTATGAAGGCGGAATTACGCGTATTCTTGAAAAATACGGTTTTGATGTGCAGATGATTTCAAAAATCATCAAAGGCGAAAGTCCGTATGCCGTTGCAAACCAGCTGATGCATTCTGATCTTGATGCCGATCGCATGGATTACCTCATGCGTGATGCTCACTATACCGGAATCAAATACGGCCAATTCGACCGTGATTACATTCTTGCCAATCTTGAAACTTTTGAATTGGGGCGGGGGCAGTTGGGTTTCGGCGTTCGTGAAAACGCCATGCGCGCGGTGGAAGATTTTTTGATCGCTCGTTTCAATTGGTATTCGCAAGTGATCAAGAACCCGGGCTCTGCAAAGTTTGATGTTCTTTCTTCTAAAATTTCTGAAATCTTTTTGCAAGAAGACCTGATCTATCAGTTCCACGACCTGCTTTCGATGGTTGAAGAGGGCGATGAGCGATTCTTCTGGTTCAATGATGTGTACTTCATTAACCGCTGCCAGGAAGTGCGTCACCTGGGCTTGACCGATGACCCGGTTACGAATCAACTGATCGAGATGCTTTTGTACCGTAAGGCGCCGAAGACTGTTCATCACCCTGAATTTGCCCATAAGATCTTGGAAAGCACGGGTAGTGAAACCGAGCGTGCAAAGCGAATTAAACGAATCAAGGCGATCGTCAGTGATATGGAAGCGGTCATTGAAAAGCATGGTACCGATCAGGCGTGGATTCTCGCTGATATTCCAAATAAAGACATTACGTTTACCGCTTCAAAAGACAAGTTGATGAAAAAGGCTCGTAAGGGGCCGCTTTATCATGAGGCTGAGCCCGTGAAAATTGTAACCAAGCGGGGTGGGCCGAAGCTGTTGATCGAGATGGAAAACTCGATCGTCCGCAGGCTTTCTGATTACATTAATTTCGTTCCAAGCGTGTACGCAAATGACGCCGCTTTAAAGGTATTAAAAGCGAAGAAATTTATTTGAAAACTGGCTGTAACTAGTCAAAATCCTTGCGTAACACGGGGTGTACATCATAAAGTGAAGGGGTGGAATCCTCCCCTCAACCTGGTCGTCGTAAATCGCTTATTCTGCTTTCTGGCGGACTCGATAGTGCAGCTAACCTTGCGTTCACTGCTCACTTTGATGAGCCCGTGCTGGCACTGACCATTGATTATGGTCAAAGAGCAGCAAAGCCTGAAATCGAAGCCGCAAAAAAACTCGCCAGCCACTTTGGTGTTGAGCACTTGGTTCTTGATTTGAAATGGTTGGGAGCTTTGGGTGGAAGCTCATTGACCAGCAAGACGATTGATGTACCTCAGTTGGCAAAATCGAAGCTTGATGATTTGGCGGCATCAAAAGAATCGGCAAAATTGGTTTGGGTTCCGAATCGCAACGGACTTTTCATTAATGTCGCTGCTGCGATCGCCGAGAGCCGCAAGCTTCAACAAGTGGTCGTGGGTTTCAACAAAGAAGAAGCAGCGACTTTTCCTGATAATTCATCGCAGTTCCTGGGTGTTGCCACGCTGTCATTGAAGTATTCCACCAGCAATGGTGTGAAGGTAGCCTGTTACACCGACATGCTCGTGAAGACTGAAATTGTTCAAGCGCTTCGCAATCTCGATCGACCATTTCCGTTTGAAATGGTGTGGAGCTGTTATCATAGCGGCGAAGAGACCGGCGGCAAAATGTGCGGTAAATGCGAATCGTGCCAGCGTTTCATTCGCGCAACGGGAATCAGCGGGTAATCGGAGTCTATATGAAATTTCAAACTTACTTTCATGCATCAGAATTGGAATACACCGGACCGGAACTTTCCCCGCATTTCATTCTTTCGCGTTTTAAAAAAGAAGGCTCTTGCCTGGCGGCATTCATCGGTCCTTGTCATGTGGTTACGGATCACCTTGTTGATTGGGAAGACCGCTTGCAAAACGATCACATCAAGGCAAAACGAATGATTCACTTTTTGGGAGAATTCTTCGGAATTACATTGCGTGAAGGAGTCTGGATTCAACGCCTGATCGTAAGCCAGATCATGAGTGAGCTGGTTTCTCAGGGGCTGAAGGCCCGTCGTGATGGTGATGATATTTTTGTCGAGCACGCAGGTGCTCAAAAGAAACTCAGTGTTTCAATCGTGACCGCTTCGGCGGTTTCAGTGTTGTTGCACCTGGGAATCAATATCGATTCGACCGGTGCCCCGGTGAGCGCGGTCGGTTTGGAAGACTTCCTGATCGATCCGAAAGCATTGGTGGAAAAAGTCCTCGCTTGGTTTGAAACAGAATTTGAAAGTGTTGAACGCGCAACCGTGAAGGTGCGTCCCGTTTAGGAGAATTTATGAGCATTCAGTTTCCAGAATACATTGAAAAACTAAAGCCCTACATTGCGGGAAAACCGATCGAAGAAACTCAGCGTGAGTATGGTGTGAAGCGAGTCTTCAAATTGGCTTCGAATGAAAATCCGCTCGGGCCTTCTCCAAAAGCGCTCCAGGCCATTCGGGGTAGCGTGAAAGATCTTCAGCTTTACCCTGATGCCAGTGGCTTTTCGCTTCGTCACACCCTTGCCGCACATGAAAAGGTTTCATTTGATGAAATCGTTCTTGGCAATGGTTCAAACGAAGTGATCGAACTTCTGCTTCGCACGTTCTGTGTGCCGGGTGATTTAATGGTCACTTCCGAAAGCGTGTTTGCCGCTTATCCGATTTCTGCCCGCATTCAAGGCGTAGAGACCATCTTCACTGAATTGACTGAAGAATTCAAATTTGATCTCAAGGCAATGCTCAAGCAGATCAAGAACAACCCACGCGTGAAGCTCGTGGCTCTGCCGAACCCGAACAATCCGACCGGTACTTATGTGCCCGATAGCGAATTGATTCCATTTTTGAAAGAAGTTGAAAAAATTCGTAATGGTTCTGTTCATGTCATTCTCGATTACGCTTATTGGGAATATGTCACCGCAAAAGACATGAGCAACCCGATCAAACTCTATCAGCAATTCAAGAACGTTTCGGTGTTGAAGACCTTTTCAAAGATTTACGGTTTGGGCGGACTTCGTGTCGGTTACGGTGTGATGAATGCGCATTTGGCAAGCTATGTTCAAAAGGTACGCATGCCATTCAACGTTTCCACGCTCGGTCTGGTAGGGGCGCAAGCTTCTGTGGGTGACAAGGCGTTTGTGAAAAAATCAGTTCTCGCAAACCGTGCGGGCATGAAACTGATGTCCTGGTATTATCGCCAGGCCGGTATTCCGTTCCTTCCTTCCCAAGGGAATTTTTATTTGATCAATACCCGTCTTGGATTCGGCAAAGAAGGCGCGGAGATTTTTCATGAGTGCCTCAAAATGGGTCTGATCTTCAGGCCTGTTGCCAATTACGGAATGAATGATTGGTTGCGCGTTTCGATCGGCACCGA
>CALPVV020000058.1 GCA_943327105.2 Nitrosovibrio sp. Nv4 | reverse complement strand
TGATCCGTACCGCAGAGCTTGGTATGACGTTTACGGCACCCGCTGCATCAATAATGGTTATCCGATGTCGGGGTGCAATTTTTACGCAGATGGCTCGAAAATAAACTCAGCCGCTGATCCATACTATTCGAGCATGACCTTATATTATGATTACTGGTCGTATACAGATTCGTATGGATACTACCGTAATTACAACGGGTATGCTTGGCTCAGCTCAACTGGCATTTTATACGATCAATACGGAAACGCCTTGAATGAGATGGATTCAGAATCAACACAATCTGCAGACATCATTGGTGCAGCTTCAAGACAAGAAAAAGAAATTACAAAACTAGCGGGTCACACCTTTGCTGAAAAATACGCCCTTGCCGAAGCAGCAGGAATCAATATCGCAAAAACATTGCAAGATTGGGCAGTACTTGGCCGTGACCGCGCCCGCAACGAAGATGATGTGGCTTCAACGAGCAAAAAGCTTTACGGGGTAAGTCTTGATCAGGCAAAAGTTGCAATCATCGAAGCGTCAAAAGGTAACAACCAACCACTTGAAGAAGTAAATATTGACGTTGCAGCACACTGGGGAACTACTCCTGAAACGTCAAAAGAAATTCTGACCAAGTGGTATAAACAAGAATTGACTGAGTTGAAAAACTGACATTTTTATCGTAATTTCGAGTGATTTTTGACACCTGAAACCTGATGGGTTTCAGGTGTTTTTTTTGTATTTATTCATTAAACTTAAATACAAATGGAAACTCTTCAACACTTCTTCATGCAACATTCGGGTATCGAAGCATACCTTATCTATTTCATCATTGTGACTGCTTCCTGTGTCGGTTTATTTAATTCCGATATCGCATTCATCACTTCGGGTGCACTCTCAGCGGCTGGCTTCTTCGATTACCGCATTTTGATTTTTCTAGGCTTAATCGCTCTTCTAACAGGTGATAGCATCACTTTTTTCTCAGGGAGAAAATGGGGACGAAAAATCATTCGCAAGAAACCGTTCAGTTTCGTACTGAATGACGCAAAACTCGATGTGGCCGAATCGTTTTTCAGACGTAAGGGGCTGTTTTTTGTTTTTTTAGTTAGATTTCTACCGCTTTTACGAACATCCCTCTTTCTGACAATCGGCTCACTCAAAGTGAAACCAAAACACTTCTATTCCTTAAACACACTCTCAACTTTGATTTATCTTCCAATCGTTATCATCGGTAGCAACCGTGCCAGCGCAAACGCATCTGAAATTGTTGCAACACTGAAAAAATTCCAATTCATTCCGCTGACACTTCTCGCTTCATTGATTTTATTTTTAGCCTTAAAAAAAAAGCGCGTGAATGAAAAGGAAACAACGGCATGAAAAAACGCCTCTGGCTCCCTCCCATTCCAATCATTGTTTTGTTTGCATTGTTTCAGATTACTTTTGACTGGGGTGAGCAAGGCCGTTTGAGTTCTAACTTTCTTCGTCACGAAATTTTCCCGATTTCAAAAAACATCAACGGGATCATGACCAACATTAAGTTCAAAATTCGCGGCCAACAAAAACCCGATCCTGACATAGCAATCATTGTCGCCGACGATAGGTCGGTAGAGGCGCTTGGGCGTTGGCCTTGGCACCGAGAATATTTTGCGCGAATCTTTCACTATGCATTCAGTGAATTTGGAGCAAAAAACATTGCCCTTGATATGGTTTATTCAGAGCCTGAAGAAAACTTAACCCCTGATGTCGCTGAGTACCTTGAAAAAACAAATCCGTCATTAAGTGCAAAAATTAAAACAATGGGCGGTGACTTACTTCTAAGCAAAACATTATCTTCATATCAAGATCAAATGGTCATCGGGTATGTTCCCAACATATGCCAGCCAGCTTATGACAAGCACGAAGAATGCCCGATCGACAACACCGAGAACAATGAATTGCTTGATAAAGCCATTTCGAAATTCGGAAAAGCTTCAAATAAACAATTTACAATGACCGAAAGGTCGACCTCTCCGCTTCCGAACATCATTACAGGGGTGTTCAATACTTCACTATTCAGTGATGCATCAAAATATGCCGGGTCATTCGGTGTCGACCCTGATCCGGATGGATTCATCAGAAGCTATTCATTGTTTTATACTCACGGAAACAAATACTACCATTCACTTGGCGCAAAAATGGCTGAATTGGTAAAAGGCGATGAACTCAAAGTTGAAATTGATGAAAATCAAAGATTTAAGAAGGTTTACTTTTCAAAAGACCCAGACCACCCCATTCCTGTAACTTCACTTGGTTACATTGGTCTTAACTTCAAGGGGCCAAAAGAGATTTTTCCCTATATCTCTGCTGTTGATGTAATCAAAGCTGTCGAATTCAATGAGCCCGAACTAAGAGCAAAAGTCGATAAAGCCATTCGAGGAAAAAACTTGTTTTTTGGTGCTACTGCTATCGGCATTTACGATATGCGTGCATTTCCATTTGATTCAAATACCCCTGGAGTCGAAGGACACGCCACCGCACTCAATAACATCATTGCTAACGACTCGCTTCGAACCGCAAGTGCAATCAAGATGGCTTGGTTGCCGATTGTTTTGATCATTCTTGTGGGTGTTGTGTTTGCAGGTTTGTTTTCGATCCTCGATGCCGTGCCTGGTATTCTTGTATTTATCGGGTTCGTACTCGGCTTTGGTTATCTTGATATTCACTCTCTTTTCGGAAACAATATCAATCTACCGACAGCGCTGATTTATCTGGAAACTTTTTCAATTTTTGCACTCGTTCTTTCCGTGAAATACATCATTGAAGAAAAGAACAAAAAACAGATTAAAGACGCATTCTCGCATTACTTGGCACCTTCAGTTGTCGACATGGTTTTGAAAGACCAATCAAAGCTGACCGTTGGCGGTGAACGCCGAGATCTCACTATTTTATTTTCAGACCTACGCGGCTTTACCACCATCTCAGAAGGAATGGACCCTAAAACCCTTTCACAATTCTTGAATGAGTACCTTACCGCGATGACTGATTGTGTTTTTGAAAATCAAGGCACACTCGATAAATATATCGGTGATGCGGTCATGGCTTTTTGGGGGGCTCCGGTATATCAAGAAGATCACATTCTAAAAGCCTGCAAAGCTGCTTGCTTGATGCAAAAAAGACTCGAAGAGATCGCTCCCGATTTTAAAAAACGCTATAACATCGATGTCGGTATGGGTGTCGGAGTCAACACTGGTACCGTGAGCGTTGGTAACATGGGTTCACAGAAAATTTTCGAATATACGGTACTCGGCGACCACGTGAACCTTGCTTCCCGACTCGAGGGCTTGACCAGGATTTATGGTGTAGGCGTTCTTTCTACCAAAAACACGATGGATGCACTTTACGAGAAATACACTGATCAGATCTTTTTCAGAATCCTCGATTCAGTAAAAGTAAAAGGAAAGAAAGTAGCTACCGACCTTGTTGAAGTATCAATGGAAGCATTTGACAAAAATGCTGATGAACTTTTTCAACAGGCTCGCAAATCATTTATGAATCGGGATTGGGATCTGGCAAAAAATCAATTCATAGAATCAAGTAAGATTTTTCAACAAAATCGAGGCTACCCTGATCCAGTTGCGTCGATGTTCACGGTTCGTTGTGAATATTTCAAAACCCATCCACCCGTACCTGAATGGGATGGCTCGATCGAAATGAAGGAGAAATAAGTGAGTTCAAAAGAAATTGTACTAAAAGCTGGAGAAGCACTCTTCAATGAAGGCGATCAATCAAAGAGCCTCTATTACCTGAAGCGTGGAGCAATTCGCATCTTCAAGAAAAAAGGCATCGGTTCGATCGAAATCGACACGATTCGGGCAGGACAGGTTCTAGGGGAACTCGCGTTTTTCGATAACCAACCCAGATCGGCATCTGCAGAAGCAATCACCCAATCAGAGCTGATTGAAATCTCAAAGGGTGCACTAGACGATGCAATTTCAAAAATCCCTGAATGGTTCAGTGCACTGATCAAGACAATTTCGGCACGACTGCGATCCACCAACAACAGACTTCGAGCTCTTGAAAGTGTTTCTACCGATTATGAAACCGATAAGTTCGGTAATCGTTCGAAAGAATTCACATTCGTAAATTCAGGCGACCTTCTTAAGTTTTGCACGGCACTTCTTTTGGTTACATCCCGCTATGGTAAGCCTGCAAAAGATGGAATCGAGTTCTCAATACCAATGCTTGAAAAATTTGGGACACAAATCATGCAAGTCGGTTCAAGCAAGATATTAAGCTTGATTGAGGTATTTAAGGCTGTAGGGTTTATTTCTGAAGAATCGAAACTTCACGACATCAAATTTCTTGATGAGATGATTCAATTCTTGAATGATCAAAACCTTGCTGAGCCTAATAAAAAGCGATCATTGACTGAATTCGGCTTCAAGGCATTGAAAATCATAATCGAGAACAAAAATCTCGCATCAAAAGCATCCGAATCGATCGAGCAAATGAATGTGGCTCCATTAATGGCCAATGCAGGCATGCCGATCAGTCAAGCTCAAGAACTGGTAGATCAAGGGTTTTTGCAGTCGATCAATATGGTGTCAGGAAGCGAAGTGATCATTCAATACGACGTCAGTCAGTTCAATCGTGAAAGCAAGATCTTCAATTTACTTTTCGAAATTGGACAAATGAACGAATTAAAACGCAAACGCGAGCATTGATCTCGCACTTCCACCTTTTTTAAAATCAAAAAGCCTCTGTTCTAAGAACAGAGGCTTTTAAATTTGCACATTAACCAAAAAAACTAGGGCTTGATTACGATATAGTTGTCAATCTTATGCTTTTGCTTCAATTCTCGACCGTGCAAATCTGCTGCGCCCTTACTCTTGAAGCCTGCAATTAAAACCCTGTATCGAGTAACCTGATTCACTTCAGCGGTTTGAATTTCTGTTTTCACACCCGCTTTAGCGAGACTTTTAACCTTGTTTTGAGCTTCTTTTTTGTTCGTATATGAACCAAGCTGAATATAAAATGAATTCGCTGCGACGGTAGCAGCAACAGGCGCCACTGGTTCTGCAACTTTATGCTCGACTGATGCTTCCACTTTTTGCGCGGGTAATGCTGTTGCCTTCGAATGCTCGATTTTCACACCACTGTGTTCGACCTCTTCATGAGTTGCTTCTTTTATCGTATCAGCAACCACTGGTTTTTCATGGTTTGAACCAGCTTCGAGATTTTCTTTTGGTGGTACGGTTTCCGGACCTTCTTCCAGTTTTTCGTCGGTTTCACTCACTTGAGAATGATGCGTTGGTATCGCGATTTTTTTCCCATAATGAAGACCAAGTGTGAAGAAGAAGCCGACCAGAGTCAGCACCAGCAACACAATTACAGTCAGTTCTTTCCACGTGAAGATGAAAAACTTTTCGGTTTTTTCCATACATTTCCAGTTTAGACGGTTGGCGGTCAAAGTCAATCGGCGCGGTTCTTGAATCAGTGGCGTCATCATTTGCGTCAATAACCAAACGCATGAAGGAGACCCTATGTTCAAACGTTACTTGAAAGACAAAAAAGGCCAAGGCATGAGCGAGTACCTTATTCTCGTAATTCTGATTGCGATTGCTTCAATTGCCACCACCACTACCGTAGGCGCAGCAGTCAAAAACAGGCTTAAAGTTGTTCATGATAAAATCCAGGGTTTAGAATACGGTGGCTAAATCTTTGGTGAATCTTAAGAACACTCATGGGCAATCCATGACTGAAGCTCTACTGGTAATCGGACTACTCTTTATTCCGATTACTTTTGGGGGCTTCAAATGGGTCAAACTTCAATGGGATAAAACTGAATGTGCATTCAACGATTTCAAGAAAGCTCGGATCGAGCTGATTCGAACCCGTCAGAACGTCAACCACAATGGCATCGTCCTTGTTCCACTCGAAAACCTCGATCGGGACAAGGGCGCCCTCGGCCTTGGAGATCTCAAGAGCACGGCTTCTCAACTCTTGGAGCAACTCTCCTCTTCCTGATTTTTTCAATGGGGGCTGGAACAATCGGCATTTTCAAACAAGTGAGTCATCGAATTGAAGAGCAAATTTCACTCGATCAAACAACTGGTAAAATTGTGCTTCAATTACGGGCCTCGGTGATTACGATGGAAGAGTCAAAAAATCGATTGAAAATCGGTAAAGCCGCAATGGTTTCAGCATGCATGACCGTTTTAGGATGCCCAAGCGCCACCAGCGCATATGAACTTTTAGAGAAAGTTGAAGCAGCTATTCAACATGTAGCTCGATCCAATTGGCTTGCGCAAAAACCCATCTGGTTTGCTTCTTCACCCAAAAGCGCCATCAGTGAGAGCTTCCCTGATCTTGATGCTACCCTTCGAACACTAAAGGCCGAAGTCAGGATCAATAACTCGAATTTGAACTCAACAGCTCGTCTTTGGGTTGGAAGGAAAGGACTCATGACCAATGAATGGAACGTTGCTTGGGTGGAATAAAAAAAGATCACATCAGGGTTCAATTTTAATGGAGTCGATTCTATGGATATTTTTCATTTTCATCGTAATTTTAGGTTGCTCAACAGGCTTCAAACTTCACTGGAAAGATTTACAAAAAACTCTCCAAAACCAACAAAAAATCCTGAGATCATAAAGATCGCAAGAGGCATGGGGTTACTCGCGATTTCAGCGCTACTTGGTTTACTCAGTAATTCAGCGACAGAAAAAAGAACTCGTGAAGAAGTTTTAAACAGAGAATGGCCAGATGTCACGATCTGGCGCAATACACTTAGAAGTGCAGGCTGGAGCCCGTTTGAGACCAATGATCTGAGTCTGCTTTTGAAGAATCACCCAAATCCCGTAAGTGAGTCTGCTGACATCTGGATCAGTGAAAACAAATGTTTCATTTTTGTTCCAAAATCACCCTATTCTAAACCCGATGCAAGAAGCGAAGGCCCTGAACTATGGGCTTGCGCTACAGGCCGGGAACAACCTAAATCAGTAATTAAATGGCATAAAATAGGGGGTGGCTATGACGGGGTCAATCAGCTTGCCCGCATCAAGCTACCTACGGCAAAAAAACAAGCATCTTACATTGACCCAAAAGAGATCCGCTATTAAAGTTCCTGCATGAATAAAAATCACACCATTCTCTCGGTTGGCTCTATGGCCTTTGACTCTGTTCGCACCCCTGCTGGTAAGGCAGATCAGGTACTTGGCGGATCGGTCAACTATTTCTCCCTTGCTGCATCATTGTTTTCTCCGATTAAAATCGTTGCAGTCGTGGGCGAAGACTTTCCAACCGACCATCTCGACTTCTTGAGCAAAAAGAACATCGATGTCACTGGTGTGCAAGTTGTTAAAGGCAAAACTTTTCACTGGGTGGGCGAATACAACACCAACATGAATGAGGCGACCACACTTGCAACTGCGTTGAATGTGTTCGAACACTTCGACCCAAAACTTCCAGCTTCTCACGTTGATTGCCCTGTTGTGTTCTTGGCAAACATTGACCCGATTCTTCAGCAAAACGTTCTAGATCAAATGAAGACCCAAGAATTTGTAGCAATGGATTCTATGAACTTCTGGATCACAGGAAAACCAGATGAACTGAAGAAAACATTGAAGAGCGTAGACCTTCTTTGCATCAACGAAAAAGAAGCGTTCCTACTCTCGGACGAAAAAAGCTTGGAAAAAGCAGCCAAAAAAATTCAGACCATGGGACCTTCTACCGTGATCATCAAACGCGGCGAGTACGGGTCTGCAGTATTTACTCCAAACTCTGTGTTCCTTGCTCCTGCATTCTTGATTGATGAAGTCATTGACCCTACCGGTGCAGGCGACAGCTTTGCCGGTGCAGTCGTTGGTTACCTTGCTCAAAATGGCGTTTCTCGCCACTTGGTGAAAAATGACCCAGCAGCCTGGGAACAACTCATTCGCCGCGCGATCGTAAACGGAACAGTCATGGCAAGCTTCACTATCCAAGACTTCAGCGTTGGTCGCTTGAAAACCCTTACTCAGGAAGATTTCATGCATCGTCGTGAAAAGTTCCTGAAAATGATTAGCTTTGGGATTTAACGATGAGCATGATTCGATTTGCAGTCTTCTTTTCGTTGATTAGCATGATCGTAACTGGCTCTTCTTATTACTTTCTAAAAAAACGACTTAACCTTAACGAGAGTGGCAATAATCTACTTTTTTGGATTCATGTCATTTCAACCTTGCTCATGGTTTTAGGGCCAATACTTTATCGGGTTTATCACACCTCGGTGGCAAATAAGGCCAACTTCGTTCTTCAATTCACCCAGTACTATCTTATGGGTTGGATTGGAGTAATCGTCATTACCTTTGGTATTGCTGAAATCATTCACCAGGCGATTGAAAAATTTGACCCATCAAAAAGAATTTTTCTTACCGAAGGAATGGCAAAAGGCATCCTTGCCACTATCAGTATTTCAAGTTTAGTCGGATTCGTTCAACTAAAGATGGGGCCAAAGGTTGAACGTGTAACTGTGAAGTTGCCCAATCTCCCCAAGGCTTTTGATGGATTTACAATTGCACAACTCTCAGATGTTCATATTGGGCCTCTTTTAGATCGAGATTTTGCCCGTCAAATTGTCGATCAAACACTAGAACTAAAAGCAGACCTGATTGCTCTGACCGGTGATTTTGTCGATGGAACGATTGAACAACTTCATGAACATGTTCTGCCACTCAAAGATCTAAAAGCTGATCATGGCGTTTATTTCATTACCGGGAACCACGAATATTATTCAGGTGCCGATGAATGGCTGAATCATTTCGAATCATTTGGTTTTCACGTATTCAGAAATTCAAATAAATTGATCGAAAAGAAGAATGGCAATGGCGAAACCGAAAAGTTTCTCTTAGCAGGCGTATTCGACATCCAAGGGGAACGCTTTTCCCCTGCACACAAATGTGACCCTTTTAAAGCGGCTGAACATCATGAGCCGGTGAGCTGTAAAATCTTGCTTGCTCACAATCCGAATACAATGAAGCAGGCAAAAGAAGCTGGGTTTCATTTGCAACTTTCGGGACACACTCATGCTGGGCAATTTTATCCATTCTCATGGATTGCCAGGCTGGTGCACGATTACTATGAAGGATTATACCGCGTGAACACAAAG
Source organism: Nitrosovibrio sp. Nv4 (assembly GCA_943327105.2). GTDB lineage: Bacteria > Bdellovibrionota > UBA1018 > UBA1018 > CAIMNF01 > CAIMNF01. Next base: position 5,941 of record CALPVV020000058.1, on the reverse strand, counting down.
ACCCAGATCTACGTTAACCGCGGAACAGGGTTCTGGGGTCCGCCGAATCGATTGGGTAAAACCAGCGAAATCACGCTGATTACTTTGAAATCTTAAAGATCGAGATAAAAAGTTTGAGTGTCGTCATTATAGCCAAATAGCTCGGCATAACGGCCCCAGTTCACCACAGCGCTAAATGAAGATTCAGCATCTTCATTTGGAATCAGTTCTGCGAGTTTCTCAAGAACTTCTTCACGAGTCACTTCTGCATCTTCTTCACGCTTCAAGAAATCACTGACGCTTTTGAATACCGGAAGCTGTTCAAGCTTCTCACGAATCAGTTCTTTTCTTTCAGCAATGGTTGCATCAATGACTTTTGCGCCGAATTCTTCGACGACCACATCTCCGCCTGGCGTGTGCACAAGGCCGAGCATTTCTGCCGCTTTAATTACGGTCAGGGTCTCGCCTAGCTCCATCGACAATTCACCAGCGAGCTTATAAATATCTTCGCTGCCACCCTTGCCGATCAAGAGTTCTACTAAACCTAAAATTTGACTGATTCCTATTTCAGGAATTGATTGCTGGGGGCGCTTATCCCCCTCCGTTGACGATGAGTCCATAATTTGTTCCTTAGTTTCTACCTAAAAGTCCTTAATCTGTTAAGCAAGAAGTGAGAATACCCGATCAACATACTCGATGAATCCTTTATCTCGCTTACGACGAGGGCGAGGGAGATCGATTTTAATGTCTCCCACGATTTTCCCTGGCCTGTTTGAAAGCACAATAATCCGATCTGAAAGCTCAATTGCTTCCTCGATATTGTGCGTAACCATAATCATTGTATTTACGACGTTGTCACGATCGCTCCAGATATCGAGCAATTCGTTCCGTAAGTTGATCGAAGTCAATACATCGAGCGATGAAAACGGCTCATCCATCAAGAGCAAGGAAGGTTCCACTGCCAATGCGCGGGCCAATCCCACCCTTTGCTTCATTCCACCCGATAATTCGCGAGGATAGGCCTCTTCGTAACCTTCCAAACCCACTTTGGCGATGTAGCGATTTACCACTTCACGTCGTTTTTGCGGATCTTTCAATCTCGGCTCAAGACCTAATTCGACATTCTGGGAAACGGTCAACCAAGGCAAGAGGCCAAAGTTTTGGAAAACCATTGCACACTCTGGGTTCATTCCTGATTGAGATTTACCCTGATAATAAATTTCACCAGCACTTGGGTGCATGAGACCACTGAGCAAACGTAGAAGCGTGCTTTTACCCGCGCCAGAAGGACCAACCAGAGTAATGAATTCGCCTTCATTTGCAGTAAAGGAAATATTTTCCAAAACAGTAACTTCCCCTTGAGGGAGAAGGAACCGCTTGGTCACATTCCTTAATTCAATGATGGCATTCTGGTTTGTCATAAAATTTTGAATTTCTCCAAGTTGCGATGATACAAGGGCTGCCATAACAACATATTAAAAAACAGAATCCAAGCCACCATGACCAAAATAATGATCGTGATTGCCTTGCCCTCTCCTAATTCATACACCGAATAACTAAGAAGCGCACCGAGTCCTTTTACTTTCATCACTTGATCTTTAACGGTGATATATTCAGCTACCACTAGAGCGTTCCAACCACCTCCCCAAGCAGTAATTGCTCCGGTAATAAGAGCCGGACGAATCGCTGGAAAGACGAGCTTACGAAAAGTCTCAAACGGAGAAAGTCCGAACGCGCGGGTCGCATCGACGAGATCTGACGGAATAATCGCCGCCCCACTGATCGCATTGAAAAGCACATACCACTGAATACCAAAGGTCAGCAAAACAAGCGTGGCTATATCCATGCCGCCACCCATCTTCTTCACGCCAACGAGAATGATCAATGGGAACAAAGCGGTTGCAGGTAAAGAAGCCCCTAATTGAGCGATGGTCGACAAAGCAAGACGAATGCGGGGACGATTCCAGGTAAAATAAACCAGAGGAATAATCCAAGAAAATGAAATAGCAAGTGCCAGAGCAATTCGTAGAGTCGAATAGAGAATGCTAATCGGTATTTCCGCAATTACTGACGGCAGAGGCCCCTTCAACCAATTCCACGCATAAAAACCTGAAAACACAATTAAGAATCCAAGGGCAAAATAACCCACCATGCTTCTGAACTTTTGAGTGCGCTGAAAGATCGGTTCAACCGGTTTTGAAATTTCTCTGACCACTCCGGAAATCAGGGCTGCCGGAAAGTCCCAGAAAATCGGAAAAACAATTTCCCTAAAGAACCATCTGATTGGCAGCAAAAAGATACCGATAATTCTCAACGCCGGTTCAGTAATGAAGTCGAGCCTTGAAGCGATGGTCTTAGGAATCTCAAGAAAAATACCAACATCTTCTTCATCTTGATTGGCTGTACTCTCTTGGCGGAATCGTGCCGACCAAACCATGAGAGGCTTCCAGATAAACACATCTAATACCAGAATCACTGATGCCAGTGCGACGACGCCCCAAATAACGAGTGGAAAGTTTTCCTCTTCAGCAGCCTTGGCCAGAAAACTACCAATACCAGGAAGATTGTATTTCACCGGACCAACGGCAATGATCTCGCAGGCCACAAGAAAGAACCAGCCATTCGACCACGAAAGGATCGAGTTATAAATCAATCGAGGAATCGATGCTGGCAAATACAATCGGAGAAACCGCTGACTCTGACTCAAGCCAAAGCTCGCAACAGCTTCTTCATTTTCAGATGGAATCGCTCGAACCGATTCATAAACAGCAAAAGCCAGGTTCCATGCTTGTGAAGTGAAAATCAAAAAAATCGCTGCGAGCTCGACGCCGAAACGATGGCCATTTGAAATGCCGATGAAAAAAGAGATCGCAGCCGGGAAAAACCCCACCACTGGAATGGACTGAAGAATATCAAGTAGTGGAAGAATGAACTTTTCGCCAATTCGGGTGCGCGCAGCCGTTAGCCCAAAGAAAAACGCAAACACCAATGACATGACGTATGAGACCAGCATCCTCATAAAGGAAAGAAGGATTGCTCCGGGCAGATCAGGCAAGAAAACAGTTTCAGCTTTCAATTCCGAAAGATGCACCCCGCCCTTATAAATGCCGACCACCAGGTAAACGAGTCCCATGAACAGCACCAAATAGATGACGCTCGACTTAGTTTTTTCGATGACGTTACGAGGAACAAGTGCCATAGGACTGATTTATTGTTACGCTATTTCCAATGAAGATGCACTTACTTTTGGCTTTGCTGTTCCTCATTCCGAAATCACATGCCACCAGCTTCTTTATTCGACCGATTTCTGAATTCACCAAAAGCACCTCGGTCATTATTCGTGGTGTAACCTCAGACATTCATTCCGAGAACACGGTGAATCCGAATGGTGAAAAAACGATTTATACGTTTGCAACCCTATCCATTAAAGAGGTCATCAAAGGTAACATTTCGGGTTCTTCAGTTCGAATCAGAAAAGCGGGTGGAACCATCGATGGCGTGACACTTGAAATTCCCAGTTCGGTTGAATTCAAAGAGGGCGAAGATGGGGTGTTTTTTTTAAGTGAAGAGCAATCCGACCATTCTTATGAAGTAACTGGAATGGAGCTTGGAAAATTCAATCTAGCGAACCAAGATGGTAAAGAAGTTTTAAAAGGCGGGTTATTCGCCTACTCAAAACCCCATGCGCATGGCGGTCACAGTGATCACATCATGGCTAACGATCTTTCTGAAAACCTAAAACCATGGTCGATCAATCAACTCAAGGAATTGGTCAAAAGCCAAAGCTCAGCAGCACCTGAGATCAACACCCCCACTATAAAAAATAACCAAGAAATAACAACTAGTTCAAACCTTTCAGTTCCCAATGAAAATGCTAATGGGATGATTTCATCAGTACCTAAAACGGAAGAAAATCCTAAGCCTAGCGACTCAACGGAAATAAATAAGGAAGAACCTCTGTACATCGGTTCCGCAGTTTGGTACGCCCTCGCAATAGCAATTATGACGCTTGGCGTTTACTTGTTCCTGCGGAGGGGTTAGTTGTTTAAAAAATGGGCTTTTGTTAGCCATTTCATTTTTAATGGGGTCGTTCTTGGGGTCTGCCTATTGGCATCGATTCCCGCTCACTCCTACACACTCACTCAATCCGGCAATGGCAATTTTGTTCGCTGGAGCCATGGCCAAAAATATTTCGTATCCGGCAATCCAAACAATCAGGCCGGTATTTCACAGAGTGGCTTTTGGAATGCCATTGTTCATGGGCTTCAACAATGGAGCTACGCAACCAACAAACTTTTTGATTTTGAATACTGGCAAGGAACGAATTCGAATATTCACTCTCCCTCTCAAAAACTGGACGGATTGAACTCAATTTTCTTCGCTTCTAACTCAACTGCTAAAGTCGATCGAAATGTCATTGGCTATACTCAGGTCTGGTACTCGGAAAACGGGAATCTGATTGAGGCTGACATCATTCTCAATGATCGAGACTTTCAGCTGACTGATAATCCTAAAGATACCAGCATCAATGGTCGCGGGGTTTATCTGAATAACGTGGTGACCCACGAACTAGGTCATGCAATCGGCCTTTCACACAGTAGCAGCATCAACTCAAGCATGCTGTTTCAAGAATTTTCTGAACAATACAAATTAGGTTGTGACGACCTTGCGGCAGCAAAGCATCTCTATCCGAAGAATAATGATGAAGTTGGTTCTATAGATGGAACCATCCTTAGTCCGACCAATGAACCAATTTCAGGTGCCGTGGTCACTGCGATTTCATCAAAAAGAGGAATTCCAATCGCATCCGTACACACCGACCAGAACGGTAAATTTCAGTTTGGCGCACTTGAGCCTGGTCCATACTCAATTACTTTTGAAAAATACTTCGGAAGCGAAAGCAGCATTCCTCCAAACTATCGTGCGAAGCAAAATCACATTTGCATGGGCAATCAGTTTCCTAAAAATTTTATTACTGAAACAGATAAACACACACTAAAGAGATTCATCGTTTCAAAAAACTTTTTAAATGACATCGGTACTTACCGAATTGATTGTAACGGAATTCAAGAATCAACCCCTTACTTCGAACAGAATGCAACCCATCAGTTTGTCGACAAATCGGAACCGGGCTCAACCAAGACCTACACATTCATGGCAAACGGCCCGTTTCGGGTTACCGCTATCGGTTATCTTCTTTTGTCACCGGTTAAAGTCGAACTTTCCCTATTATCAAACGGCCAGGTAATAAACCCTAGAAGAGGGGGGCCAACTTATCGTTCAAAAATCTCTGATTTCAACTCTCATGATTCAAGCTTGAGCGCTGAAGCCTATGGTCCAGTAACGATCGCGGCAACCGTGACCGACAATCGGCATTCCTATTTTCCGGGTGATGCAAAAGTCGGTAATGAGAATCTTTTCATGGTTCACATCCATGATGAAACAGAAGCCAGAAATGGAAAATTCATCCCTTTGAATGCAAGATGCAATTCAAACCTGAATTTTCCCGAATATCGATCTCCACCTGGTAATCCGATTCGAAATGCCACCACCACCACCATGAGAGATCAAGTTGGCTTTTGCGGGAACGCCAATGCGGGAACGCTTCATGGCAATAAACAAACACATTCATCCCCTCTGCCACTTGATTTAGGTGCATTGATCGGTTGGTTCCTGCCGTTTCTAGTGGCAATAGTCTGTCGGTTGTATTTGAAAACTCTGCACGCTAAAATGAAAGAATGACCACTAGGATTCTCATTTTACTAGCTGCAATATTCTTACAATCACCCTCAGCAAATGCACAATTCGATGACTTGAATTTCAAGCAAGCATTGAAATTGAAAAAAGACTTTTACCTCACTGAAGGTGCATTCACCGGTGGCGATCGATCATCAAGCGATTTTTCTGTTTCGAATGTGCGTATCGCAAACAACCCAGCAGGGTATGACCGAATTGTAATTGA
>CALPVV020000057.1 GCA_943327105.2 Nitrosovibrio sp. Nv4 | reverse complement strand
GGATGGATTCAGATTTGGTCTTTTTAGATGCGGTTTCCAAGCTTAATGCCGGAATATAAAGTCGCATCTGGCTTCCTGGTTTTTGAGAGGTCTTCAAAAAAGGAGCAAGCGCATCTAGAAATGAGATCGTATCTTTCTGAAGGTGATTCATCTTCCAGTTACCGGCAAGAAGTACTCCGCGAGGTTTCATCATTGATCGCCTCTGCCGCCTTTATTGAACTTATCGGCTTTTTCAGCGGCCCATTCAGCCTCGGTTTTGCTGTTGATTTCATCCCAAGCAAGATCGGCGGATTGAGGGCGATAGCCGGTTTTGAGAATTTCAATTCCCGGTAAGCCTTCATTTTCAAGGTATTCAAGTGCAGCACCACCGCCGGTAGACAAATGGTCGAACTTTGAAGCGATCTCTGTTCCGCATTGATTGATTGCTGAAACAGTGTCGCCACCACCAACAATTTTCACACAGCCTGAGAGGCTTGCAAGTAAGTTTGCAACTTCCTTGGTTCCGGTCGCGTAAGGTTCTTTTTCAAACCAGCCGAGAGGTCCATTCCAAAAAACCATTTTCGCTCCGGCAAGGAACTCTTTGTAGCTTTTAATGGTATTCGGGCCAATGTCGAAACCAGAGTTGGTATCGGTAGGAAGCAAGAAGGGGAGATTGCGACGTTCAGCTTCAGCCAGAATTTCTTTCGCGGCTTGTACGTCTTCTGGTGCAGGTTGTTTCCATTCGGAAGGAATGGTTTCGCCTTTTGCTTTCATGAAAGCGTAAGCCATTGCGCCACCTACGACTACACCTTGAACACGTTTCAAGAGTGCCTGGATGGTCTGAATCTTGTCGCTGACTTTAGCACCACCCAAAATCAGGTAGAATGGATTGCCTGGAGTGTGCAGCATGGAATCAAAATATTTGATCTCTTTTTCAATCAAGAACCCACAGCCACGATCTGGAATGATGGATGGTAAACCGTAAGTTGAAGCATGTTTTCGGTGAGCAGTACCGAAAGCGTCAGTGATGTAAATATCACAAACACGAGAAAGGTATTTTGAAAACTGAGTGTCGTTAGCTTCTTCTTCTTTATGATAACGAAGGTTTTCAAGAACAAGAATCTGTCCGTTTTGAATTTGTGAAGCTTTGTACTCGATGCCTTCACCGATACAATCATCTGAAACGGTCACGTCAGCGTTCAAAAGCTCAGCGAGTTTTGTTGCCGCTGGTACGATTGAGAAAGCTTCATTCACTTTACCGTTTGGGCGACCTACGTGTGAACCAATGATGATTTTTGCACCTTGTTCCATTGCGTATTTGATCGTTGGTAATGCTTCGCGAATGCGGGTGTCGTCTTCAACGTGACGAATACCGTTTGAGTCGGGTTGACTCAATGGAGTATTGAAATCGAGTCTGAGGAAAACGCGTTTCCCGCGAATCGTAAAATCACGGATCGTCTTGAGTCGGTTGTTCTTGTTCATCGTTTCGTCCTAAGTGTTAGAGCCCTTTGCTTGCAAGATATGAAGACACATCGAGCATGCGTTGAGAGAATCCTGATTCGTTATCATACCAAGTGATGATCTTAACCAAATTGCCATCCATGACCATGGTCAATTCAGCATCAATGGAAGAGCTGAAGGTGTTGCCGTTATAGTCACAGGAAACCAGTGGTGCGGTCACAAAATCAAGCACGCCCTTTAGAGTGGTTTCAGAAGCTTGTTTCAATACTGCATTCACTTCTTCTTTGGTTGTATTCTTCGAAACGATGGCAGTGAAGTCAACTACTGAAACGTTCGGTGTCGGAACTCGGATGGAAAGACCGTCGATCTTGCCCTTCAAATGAGGAAGAACCAGGCCCACTGCTTTTGCGGCACCGGTAGAAGTTGGAATCATCGAGATTGCTGCGGCACGAGCACGACGAAGATCTTTGTGTGGAAGATCAAGAATGCGCTGATCGTTCGTGTAGCTGTGAACGGTCATCATGGTTCCTTTTACAATTCCGAAATTTTCGTCGATCACTTTTGCAGCAGGAGCAAGGCAGTTTGTCGTGCAAGATGCATTCGACAAGATCACGTGTTTTGAAGGGTCATAGGAAGTGTGGTTCACGCCGTAACAAAGGGTGATGTCAGCGTCTTTGGATGGAGCTGAAATCAAAACGCGTTTAGCGCCACCTTGTACGTGAAGGGAAGCCTTTTCTTTATCGGTGAACACGCCCGTGCACTCGTGAACGAGTTCGACTCCTGCGGTTTTCCAACCGAGTTTGGTCGGGTCGCGATCAGAGAATACGGTTACTTTTTGGCCATTGATTACAAGATTCTGGCCTTCAATTTTCACATCGGCATCCCAAACGCCATGAACCGAATCGTATTTCATGAGGTGCGCCAGTGTTTCAAGATTACCGGTATCATTGACCGCGTTAACCTTGATGCCCATTTTCTGAGCTGCTGGTGAGAATGCAAGACGAAGAACTTTGCGACCAATGCGGCCGCATCCATTGATACCGATATTGATTTGATTTGCCATAGGGCGAGCATACTCCCCGAAGGCCTTTTTCGCAATGTCGGAAGTGATCGCAATCGTAAGAATTGCGGGGGTTTAAGTGCTGAAAACGGGGGGTGGCTCGCCCAGCCCATGGAGGGGCCTCAGTTGGCTCTGCAACGGTGGTAAGGCAGGAGTCCGATCGTGTTCTCAGGGTAGGCCTGGAAGGTGGCTTTGAATCGGTTGCCGAGGCCCGGGGTCAGTACCAGCGAGTCACCGAATTCATCGATCGGAAAAACCAGCATGGAGCTCTTACGAGAGCCACGATCCATGTGGTAGGGATTGATAATGTGGTTGGTGTCCATTTGGTATCCGTCCATCAGATAGCGCGAAAAGAAATACTGGCCGTTCACGCACTCGATGCGGCCTTCGATTCGGCGGTACCAGATGTCGCGCATCTTGCAGCTGATGGTCTGGGGTGGGTTGCTGATTCCAGCGATTTTGCATTCTGTTGCAAATGACAGAGTGAGATAGAAAAGATTTAAAATAAAAATCAGAATAAATGCGTACATCGGCTTCTCCTTAATGGCAATCCCACTGGGTTGAATGAATTTCCAGAGGTGTTGATTCGAAGCCCATTTTGCGGGCATTGTTGCGGTTTTTTTTGTAAATTTGATTCAGGCATTTGCTGAGTTTTGAGTCTTCAAAGGCACTCAACGCCTGGGACGGTTTTTCATTCTTGTTGATGATTCTACCTAATACGGCTTGGTCATGAATCCGTTCAACGATTCCCGCCAAAGCGAGTTCTTCCGGGGTTCTGGTGTAGACGAGCATGTTTAACGGCTTCAATTCGGCATCCCTGGTGAATTCACAGCGACTGAGGCCCATTCCATTCGTACAAACAATGGTCTCATGCGCAGATTTGAAAAACTGACCTGAATTTCCTGTTTCAAGGTCGAGTTCGCACTCTGCAATCCAGTCACTTTTTATAGACTGCTCTTTACAAAGGCTTGAAAACCAAGAAGGGTACCCCCTTTTTGAAGTCCTGATCGTCAAGCGGGTGAGTCCTTGCCCCAATTCTTCAATTGAGGCATTCCGGACGATATTGCTGACCAAAGGGAGTAGTTCGGGCTGGTGGCTTTTTCTGAGTTCGGCAATGGTGGTTTTGAAATCTTGAGTGATCTTCAATTTGAACCGATCACCAGAAATGGAGAATTCAAATCGCGGCTCAGTTGACGCTGCTTTTGATTCCATCGAGACAATCAGTAATATTGCCAAAATCAAGAAAAGTTGCCTGATCATTTTAACAGCAATGCCTCAAGTGCTTTGTTGGTGTTTACGATACCACCGGTACGGGAAAGCTCGGAGAAGCTGATCTGACCGGTGCAGGGCATGTCCTTGCATGGAATATTGACCAGTTGATCGGAATACTGCGTGGTGTTTTCCAGTACCGCTTCTACGATTTCGCTGGTTGCATATAAAGGAAATCTGCTCATCAAGAGAGCCAGAACTCCTGCTACCTGTGGGGTTGCCATGCTGGTACCGTTGAACTCGGCATAACCATTGCCAGGAATGGACGAAAGAATGCTTACTCCCGGTGCAAACACATCGACAGTGCTCTTACCGTAATTTGAAAAGTAAGCGGCCATTTTAGGGCCTTTCAATTTTGATGAAGCTCCGACTTCAATCCAGTTCGTAACTTCTCTTTCAAGCGGTGTGTTTTGACGGACCTTTTTGAGCGGAAAGTTGTTGTGTCCTTTTTCGGTACTCATTCCATCATTTCCAGATGCGTGAACCAAAATCACCCCTTTGGACTCAGCGTACAGAACGGCCTTGTCTACCGCTTTTTTCTGAGGTGAGAATGTTTTTCCGAAACTCATGTTGATGATTTTTGCTCCGTTTTTAACGGCATAATAGATCGCATTGGCAACGTCTTTGTCGCGTTCGTCTCCATTTGGAACGGTTCGAACCGACATGATTTTCACGAGGTCAGCCTGGCCGAGAATACCGAGATTGTTGTCACGGTTGGCGGCAATAATGCCGGCCACGTGTGTTCCATGAGAGGCGTCCGGGCCTGACACGTCGTTATTGCCGTATCCGGTTTCATCCAGATTTTGTGGATTGTCGCCGACAATCTGTGAGGAACTGAAATTCTCGTTGTAGCAAAATTGAATTTTTTGAGTGTTGTCATCGATAATGGCCTTCAGGCCTTCGCTGTTTTTGATTCTTGGATTTCCAAAAATGCGGAGAGCGATTTGTTTTGCCGCTTCAATTTCCCTGTTGTTCGATTGAATCTGATTTACGGCTTCAACGGTTTCACTTTTAAGACCGTTCTTTTTCAGCAAATTGATCGCTGACATCATTTCTTGATAATAGCGAAGTGAGTCTTGGGCGTCTTTCAGTTCTTCATTGAACTGAGCCGATACCTTGATGAAGTAAGCCTGTTCTGTTTCAGGCAGGCGTCTTTTTTGCGATTTTTTCTTAAGTCTCGCGTATTCACGCGTCACTTCAAGGGTGGTTGCATCCACGTTGGTGCCATCGCGATTTCCGAGGAAGTTCCAACCGTGTACATCGTCAACATAGCCGTTGCCGTCATCGTCAACGCCTTGAATTCCGTTCAGTTCAGCATAGTTTGTCCAGATTTTGCCCTTCAGGTCTTCGTGGTTGATGTCTACGCCACTGTCCACAACTGCAACGATGATTTCTTTGCCAGAACTCGGCATTTTCGGGTTTGCATATGCTTTTGCAGTCGAGGTTCCTTCGATTGCATCGTCTAGGGAATCAAGCTGACTCCAGAGATTGGAAGGGTCCGCCTTGACTGGCGAAGAAAAAAGACGGCCTTTTGCATTCCGATATTCCAGATACTTTTCTACCGTAGCTTCATCTTTTTCAGACAAGCTTGGGAAAAGTGAGCTGGTGGGGATTTTTGCTTCCGCATGCTGTGAAAATGCTGCAAATGCTAAAGTTATAGAGGTGAGGATCATGAAACGATAGAAAGCGTACTTAATCATGGTGCGCACTGTATCATGAGATGTTGAATATTTAAATCATGTATATGTAAAAAGTTATACTAACGCAATGAATATCATTGAATTAAAACTGACTGTATGGATTAAGTAGCCTTTATGTTAATGATATAGAATGCTTAAATCGCTGAAATTACCATTGTTCATCCTTCCATTTTTGGTTGGAGGCATGGCCCATGCAGATCCCCTTAGTTTGAAGACCGCGATCGATGAGACAGTGAAGAACTCGTTAGCCATTCAAAAGGCCGAATCGGTGCTTGAGGAATCCCGCTGGCGTCGAACATCGGGACTGAGTTTGTTTTTGCCGACTGTAACCGGTGGCGCAAGTTATCTTTTCGACAAGAAGTACATGACGATCACCATTCCATTCAATGGGATCAGTACCACCATTCCTCAAATCATTCCGACCACGATGTACAACTTGCAGGCAACGATGCCCGTCTTTGATGGTTTTGCCAATATTTCCCGTCTCAAAGCGAGTAACAGTTCGGTTCGTTCTTCAGAATACGAACTGGGTTGGACACGTTTCTCAACGGTGAGGCAGACAACACTTCAATTTTACAAAACACTTGCCGCCGAAACCATCAAGGAAGTTTCGGCTCAAAACTTGAAGAATCTTCAAGATCACCTGAAAGATGTTCAGGCATTGAAAAATGCCGGGGTATCGACTCAATATGATTTACTGCGGGTCGAAACACAGGTTTCAGAGGCTGAATCGGAAATCTTGAACTCGGAAGACCAGATCGAACTTGCCCGAATGAAGCTTGCCGAGATTTACGGCAAAGATAAAGAAGATCGCACCATTCAAGGAACCCTGCCTGTCTTTGAGACCACTCTCTTGAGAAAACTAGAGGACATCAATCAGCCTGAACTAGGTCGAGGAGACCTTCAGGCGATGTCTGAAAAAGTTGACCATTTTTCAAGTCTTGATTCCGCTTCCGGTCGGTTCTGGGTTCCAAAGATTTTCTTGTTCGGTCAGTATCAATATTACAATAACACCAATTCTAAAGTTCTTGATTCATCGAGCTTTGCATCCGCCTATCAATTGGGCGTAAGTCTGAGTTGGAACATTTTCGACGGTCTGACTTCTGCGGCAAAAGCGGGGGAAGCAGGCCAGCAGCTGATTCAGGCCGAAAAAACGCTTCAAATTGCAAGGTTGAAAGCGACGACTGAATTTGAAACTTGGAAAAGAAAGTTTCTTTATTTCTGCAAAGTGTATCGGGCAAGAATGAGTGATCAATCCCGTTCAAGCGAAGCCGTGCGTTTGGCTAAGGAAGGGCGTCGTGCAGGAGCAAGAACTTCTAGTGAGTTGCTTGATGCAGAACTTGATTTGTTTCGTGCGCGTGCAGGTGTCGTGAACGCGCAGGTCGGCATGATTGAATCGTTGATCCAGCTTGAGCTGGCCACCGGAAAAGAACTGGTGGAGTGGGGAGTTTAAAATGGAAGCTAAATCAGAAAATAATAAGAAAAAGAAAATTCTCGGTGCGGTAGGCGGTTTGGTTATCTTGACCGTCTTCTATTTTGTTTTCGAGAAAATCATGTATGTCGAAACCGACAATGCCCAAGTGGAGGCGCATTCGGTATTGATTGCAGCAAAAGTAGGTGGTTACATTCGTGAGGTTCCGGTGAGGGATGGTTCAAAGGTGAAAAAGGACCAGCTCTTGATTCAGCTTGATGATCGTGATTACAAGGTTTCGCTTGATTCGGCTAAGAGTGAATTGCTTTCTCTTGGTGCCCGTATGCGAGATGCTGAGAAGAATTTCACCCGAATTCGCGACTTGTTTTCCAAATCGGTGGTTTCACAACAGCAATTCGATTCTGCGAGTGCGAACTTTAACGAAACCAAAGGACGATACGATTCAGCTCAGGCCCGTGTGAGTCAAGCAGAGTTGAATCTTGAACATGCGCGCATCAAGGCTCCGTCTGACGGGGTAATTGCAAAAATTTCGGCAGAGATCGGTCAATTGGCAAATCCCGGTGTAGCTCTTGTTGGCTTCGTTGGTTCTGAATCGCGTTGGGTTACTGCTAACTTCAAGGAAACTGAAATTTCAAGCGTGAAGGCCGGACAAAAAGTGAAAGTCACCGTTGATGCCATTTCAAGCAAGAACTTTGAAGGTGAAGTGGAAAGCATCAGTTCTGCAACCGGGGCGACGTTTACGTTGTTGCCGCCGGACAATGCAACTGGAAACTTCACTAAGGTTGTTCAGCGCGTGCCTGTCCGGATCAAGTTGAATCATCTCACCGCTGAAGATATTGAACTTCTTCATGCAGGGCTTTCGGCTTTGGTGAAAGTGAGCATCCGCTAGATCATGCTGAGTCGCGAATCCAAATTGATCGTTTTCGTGGCGGTGCTCGCATCGCTTCTCGAAATCATTGATTCATCGATCGTCAACGTTGCTCTTCCGGCAATGATGGGGAACCTTGGGGCCACTCTTGAAGATATTTCAATGGTGGTGACCGGCTACGCGATTGCAAATGCAATTGTATTGCCGGTATCGGCATGGCTTGGATCGCGCATTGGTCGTCGACGTTATTACCTGGGTTGCATCATTGGTTTCACTCTGGCTTCAATCGCTTGTGGGTTTGCGCCGAATCTTTATTGTTTGATTATCTTTCGTATTCTTCAGGGCTTGCTAGGAGGCGCACTGCTTCCGACCTCTCAAACTCTGATTTATGAGCAGTTTCCACCAGAAAAAGCAGGTCTTGCCGGTGCTATTTTCGGAATGAGTGTAATGGTAGGGCCGGCTCTTGGTCCGGTGATGGGTGGTTACCTTACTGATGAATTTGGTTGGCGATCAATCTTCAACATCAATCTGCCGCTCGGGATGCTGGCATTGTTTGTTGGAATGATGGTCATTCAAGATCCGCCTTTTCAAGTCGAAGCGAGAAAACAGCCGAAGGTCGCTTTTGATAAACTCGGTTTGTTCTTGCTGGTTTCAGGAATTGGTTGTCTTCAGTATTTCCTCGAACGCGGCGAAGCGGATGGCTGGTTTAGTTCTACAAATATCGTGGTGACTTTTCTCATTGCCATGACAGCGCTTCCTTTATTCATCTGGTGGGAACTGAAAATTCCGAATCCAATCATCAATTTAAGGCTTTTCAAGGATTCCGCAGTTCAAAACGGGACATCGCTCATGTTCTTGTTGGGGTTCTTTCTTTATTCAGTGGTGTTCTTATTACCTGTATTTTTGGGGAGAACCTATCACTATGACGCCACCCAAATCGGAGCATTTTTCATTCCCGGCTCTCTCTTGACCATGGCCATGATGCCGATTGTGGGAAAGCTCATGCAGTCAGGGAAAAATCCAAAAGTGCTGATCATGATCGGCTTTTTAAGTATCGAAATTTGTCTTTTTCTGATGACCCGGTTTTCTCCATTGTCACCAAAAGCTGAAATCATGCGCATGCTTTATGTGCGTGGGTTTGCGATGGCATTTTTGTTCGTGCCGATCAACTCGTCGATTCTTTCCCAATATAAGGGCATCAATATGGGGCAAGTTGCCGGCATGATGAACTTGTTTCGCCAAATCGGCGGAAGTGTCGGAATCGCTCTGGTGGCAACATTGTTGAATTTGAAGAGTCATCAGAACTATGCCGATCTCCAGTCAAAGGTGACTGCGCTTTCATCACAAGCCAGTCAGTTTTCTAACCAGGCTCAAATCGGTTTGAATTCAGGGCTTTCTTCATCCGTGGGGATGATGACCTCGACCATGGGTGCGAATGTCGCTTCAACTAAAGTCCTTTATTGGAAAGTTCAAAACCAAGTGTTCATGATGAGCTTTCTTCAATTGATCTATTTTTTATTGATCATCATGAGCCTGTTCTTGATTCCTTGGTGGAGGTTAAGATTGAAGCGAATGGCCGCTCCTGCTGTGGTTGATGCGCATTGATTCCGGAATTGGTTGACAATTACACTAAGGTTATGGAATAATTCGCCCCGATGATTCCTATTCGGTATTTTTTAGCATTGTTGGCGCTCTTGAGTCTGGTTACGGGTTGTTCGCAAGAGCAGCCTCCCCAGTTGCGCCTCGGAGACAAAAATCAAATCACAGATAAGGCTGATGTCGGTTCGAATCAAACCGATGCCGGAGTGGATGATCCGGTCGTGAAGCCTCAAAATCCTAAAAACATAACCCAAGCTTTGGTGATCAGTGAACTCAGGCTGAGCGGAAGAAATGCCGAGATCCTTTATCAGTTGATGGCTGTAGAGCCTCAAGGTGCCGGTATGCTCAAATCCGGAAAGCACGTTGTTTGTGGTAAAGATGAAAAAACCGGACATTCATGTTCATTTTTATTTGAAGCTGCTTCAGGTGACCTGCAGGCAATTTCAGAAGAGTTGAAAACGGCTACGGCTGAAAAAACACTCGATGCTGATTATGATGTTGATGGAATGTTGCTGAAAAAAGATAACAACATGGGTGGTTTCGTGATCAGTACTGACGAAGCAAAGGGTATTTTTCACTCCATGTCCAATCCGGTTGCTACGGTGACCCTACTTGAGTCTGCTGACTTTCTTCCCGGAACTCGCAAAAAAGGAAAATATATCGATTGCGAAGAAACATTCAGGAAAGCAACTCCGCAGCAGGCGTTATATTCTTGTAAATTCTGGTTTTTGGATAGAACTACTGGCGAAATGCAGACAATCCAGTAATGTGGATTCATGAGCGCCTATCCCAAGCCATCTGATATCGGGGGCACGCTGATTCGACGCGTGGTTGCCCAATTCAAAGAACGAGACTTCAGGCTACCTTTTGAACAACCATTGTTGATTGCTGTTTCGGGCGGTGTTGACTCGATGGTGCTGGCGCATCTGATCGGTACATATGGCAGACGCATTGCCGATCGAAGTCGCATTACGCTTTTGCATTTTGATCATCAATGGCGAGAAGAGTCATCAACAATTGAGCGCGCTGCGGTTGAAGAGCTTGCTCGTGTTTTGGGTGTAGGTTTTGAATCAGTAACTTTGGAAACTCAACGTCAAAATTCCCTCAGTAAGAATTTGGAAGAAGATGCTAGGTTTAAGCGTAATGCTTATTACTCATCGCGTTCAACCCAAGCAACCTCGTTTGCTTATGTATTAACTGCGCATCATGCTGATGATGTGGTAGAGACCTTGGTTTGGCGTTTTTTCCGAGGAGAGCTTTTTGAACAAAGTGAAGGAATTTTGTTTCAAGACAACAATGTGTTGCGTCCTTTTCTTAAAGTAACAAAAGACGAAATTCTAGAATATGCCCGCGCGGAAAATGTGCCGTATCATGATGATCCTACGAATCAAGACCCAATGCAGATGCGAGCATTTTTCAGACAAGAGTTGAAACCGATTTTGTTGAAGCAGTTCCCGGGATTCCGGACTTCTGTTTTACGGTATACTGCGAAGCGTAAAAATAATCATAAAAAATAGCTAAAAGGTTAACATTTCTTTGTTTTTCCAAGTGTTTTTCAATTCCAAGTGTGTTGAAATAAAAGAATCGTGTGTGATCGTCGTTGAAAGGACTGTTCATGAAAAACTTTGGTAAAACTGCTGCATTGTGGGTCTCCGTTTTCCTCATCTTTGCCATCCTTCTTAAAACTGTAGATCAGAATAAGCGTGAGCGTCGGGAGTTGAAGTTCTCTCAATTCATCGAACTGGTAAAACAAGGTAAGGTTTCAGAAGTAACCTTCAAAACGGATGGGGTGATCTCCGGCTCTTTAAAAGAAGCCGTCGATGGTCGTACTCAGTTCGAAACCGTTGGTGATACTGAAAACGCAAAAGTTTTTGAGATTCTGCAAAACAACAACATTACTCCTAACTATGAACGTGCCGAGAAGACTCCGTTCTGGCAGCAGATTCTCGTTTCATGGTTCCCGATGTTGCTTTTGTTCTTCGTGTTTTTCATTTTCATGCGTCAGCTTCAATCGGGTGGCGGAAAGGCAATGAGCTTTGGTAAGTCACGTGCTCGCATGATGACTGAAGCAAACAAGAAATTCACATTCAAAGATGTTGCGGGCGCTGAAGAAGCCAAGCAAGATCTCGTTGAAATCGTTCACTTCTTGAAAGATCCGAAAAAATTCACCAAACTCGGTGGTCGTATTCCGAAAGGTGTTTTGTTGATGGGCCCTCCGGGTACCGGTAAAACCCTTCTTGCAAAAGCAGTGGCGGGTGAAGCTGGTGTTCCTTTTTTCTCTATTTCGGGTTCAGACTTTGTTGAAATGTTTGTAGGCGTGGGCGCTTCTCGTGTTCGCGATCTTTTTGAACAAGGTAAGAAGCATGCACCTTGTATTATCTTCATCGATGAGATCGATGCAGTTGGTCGTCATCGTGGCGCTGGCTTGGGTGGTGGTCATGATGAACGTGAACAGACCTTGAACCAATTGCTGGTGGAGATGGATGGTTTCGAAGGTGACAGCGGAGTCATTCTCGTTGCTGCTACCAACCGTCCTGATGTTCTTGATCCTGCGCTTTTGCGTCCGGGACGTTTTGATCGCCGCGTAGTGGTCTCTAATCCCGACCTCAAAGGCCGTGAAGCAATTCTTGGTGTTCACACCCGCAAGGTTCCGCTGGATGCCAAAGTCGATCTTTCGATCATTGCACGCGGAACTCCTGGTTTCTCAGGGGCCGATCTTGAAAATCTAGTAAATGAAGCAGCGTTGATTGCAGCTCGTAATGATCAAAAATCAGTAACGCTTCATGATCTTGAAGAAGCAAAAGACAAGGTGCTCATGGGCTCTGAAAGAAGAAGCATGACCCTTTCTGACAATGAAAAAAGAACTACTGCTTATCATGAAGCTGGCCACACGCTTGTCGGTCGTTCACTGCCTGGTACTGATCCTATTCACAAAGTAACAATCATTCCTCGCGGAATGGCATTGGGTGTGACTCAGACTCTTCCTACTGAAGACCGTGTGAGTATGGATAAGGTCAAAGCTGAAAACCTCATCGCCTTTTTGATGGGTGGTCGTGTTGCTGAAGAAGTGATCTTCAATCAAAAAACAACCGGTGCAGGAAATGACATTGAGCGAGCGACTGAGATTGCCCGCAAAATGGTTTGTGAATGGGGAATGAGTGATGAGCTTGGACCTCTGTCTTTTGGCCGCAAGGAAGAACAGATTTTCCTTGGTCGCGAGATTTCTCAACACCGTGACTACAGTGAGCAAACAGCTCTTACGATTGATCGTGAAATTCGAAACATCGTTGATGCGAACCACAAGCGCGCTAAGCAGATCGTAAACGACAACATTGAAGCGTTGAAGCGTCTTGCTGAAGCACTGATTGAATTTGAAACCATTGATGGCGCTGAAGTCGATCAGTTGATTCGTGGAGAGAAAATCAGTCGTCCAGTTAAAGAAGTGACAACCGAGCCGAAGAAAACACCTGATGAAGGTGGCGGCGAAACTCCAGTGACTCCACCGGTTCTTGCATGAATGAAATTATCGCCAATTTGTCTTCGAGTTTTCGATTCGAAGATATTTTCGATATCGCGATTGTAGCTTTCATTATTTATCGACTGCTCTTGTTCATTCATGGAACCAGAGCGGTTCAGATGTTGATCGGTCTTGGAGTGTTGGTGGCAGGGTATTTCATTTCAAATCGAATGGAATTATTCACCACCCATTGGTTGTTCAGTAATTTCTTCGATTACTTTGTTTTCATTTTGATTGTCCTTTTTCAAGACGATCTTCGTCGTGTTCTTACCAAGATTGGTAAGAACCCATTCCTTTTTTCGAGCGAATCGGAAAGCCAGCTTGAAATGGTTGATGAAATCGCCAGTGCTGCAACGAAGCTTGCAAAAGACAAGATTGGTGCATTGATCGTTCTTGAATTGGAGACCGGTCTGAAAAACTTCATGGATACCGGTTCTAAGATTGATGCAAAAGTACGTGCTGAGATTCTCTATTCGATCTTTCTGACAAAGTCTCCGTTGCATGATGGTGCTGTGATTATCAGTGGTGATCGTTTGGTCGCTGCAGGTTGTTTCTTGCCGCTTTCTAAAAACCCGGATATTGATCCGCAGCTTGGAACCCGTCACCGTGCTGCTATCGGTTTGACTGAAGAGACTGATGCGGTAGTGGTGCTGGTGAGTGAAGAGGCAAATGCTGTTCATCTTGTTCAGTCAGGTAAAATCATCAAGAACCTTTCGGAGTCTGAAATTCGCGATGGTCTAGCGGCGATCTTGAACATTGACCTTCCTCAAGAAGGCATTGGAAAACGATTCAAGAATACCTTGAGTTTTTTTAGAAAACGCGGAGGAGTCGATAAATGACTGAGAATCTAGGACTCAAATTTCTCGCGGTTCTGATTTCTATGACTCTCTGGGCGGTTGTGTTTGGTACCAAGACGATTGAAATCACCAAAGATGTGCCGTTTGAGGTTTCAACCAGTGATGATCAGAGTGTTGAAGATGTATTGCCTGATAAAATCACCTTCCGTCTTTCCGGTCCCAAGGCATTTTTAAGGTCGATCACCAATCGTATTGAAGAACCGATTCGTGTGAATTTGAAAGAGATGAAACCGGGTCTGATCAATTACCGTGTTTATAGCGATGCGATCAAGCTTCCATTGGGCGTAAAAGTACAATCGATTCATCCGACGGTCATTCCCATTCGTATTGAAGAACTGAAACGGAAGATGGTGAATATCGATTTGCAACTCGTCGGTAAAGAACGTCTCGGCGACCGTTTCGTGCGTGCTGAAGTTTTGCCGCCACAAGTGAGAATCAAAGGCCCTAAAAACCGACTTTTTTCGATCACCAGCTTGAAGTCGTTTCCGATCGATATCGGGTATCTTCAACATACCACCACCTTTCCACTGTCGTTTGACTTCAGATCGTTCGGTGTCGAACTGGATTCGGCACTTCCAGAATTGAACGTGGAAGTGCAGGGTCGTGGTCAGGCGTTCCGGGTGAAGCATGTTCCTTTAAAGGTGAGTTCAACCGGTAAGGCAAAATGCGATGAATCTGAAGTCACGGTGATTGTGCGTACAGGTACGGGAGAAAACATCAAAATTGATGGTGAGCAAGTGAAGGCTGAAATTGATGCGCGTGATTTACCTGAGGGCGAATACCTTCGTTGGGTAAAAGTGCAATTGCCTGAGCGAGTGCACTTGGTGCGGGTGATACCGCCCTTTGCAAGGGTAGAGGTGAAGGCTCAATGAGTATGAAATTTTTTGGTACCGATGGTATTCGCGCCGAAGCGAATGTTTATCCGATGACTGGCGAAATTGCCATGAAGGTCGGTCGTGCGTTGACTTATACACTTTTACATCATCCTGAACTTTGGCCTCAGATGCGCAACCGCACTTCGAAAAAAATTAAAATTGTGGTGGGTAAGGACACTCGTCGTTCCGGATACATGATTGAGAATGCGATTTCTTCAGGTATTTGTTCCATGGGTGGTGAGGCAATATTGCTTGGTCCATTGCCAACTCCTGGAGTGGCATTTATTGCAAAAAATATGCGGGCCGATGCAGGGATTGTGATCTCCGCTTCCCATAATCCGTTTCAAGACAACGGAATCAAGATATTTGGTGGGGAAGGCTTCAAGGCTTCCGATGCAATTGAAGCGAAAATCGAAGAACTCGTTCTTCAGCCCGAAGTGATGTATTCGGCAACTCCAAAGGGTGCCGGCATTGGTCGTGCTTATCGTATTGATGAAGCCCACGGCCGTTATGT
>CALPVV020000056.1 GCA_943327105.2 Nitrosovibrio sp. Nv4 | reverse complement strand
GTAAGATGGGCGAGTTCTACGAAGAGTAATTCGCGTTAGGTCTGAAGACAAAAGTTCAAGGTCGCATTCGAATGGGGTACCCTCCTGGTTCTGATGCGGCCTTTTTTTATTTTTCAGATTCAAAATAGAGAAGTGTTCCGCCTACGACTGAAATGGGAATGGCGATCAGATTCACCAGTGGGATGCTGAACAGGGCTAACGTGGTGAGGCCGAAACCAATGCTGAGAAAAAAATTATTTTTGATCCATAATGCTGATTGAATCAGTCCTTGTTCCCGTCTTGATTGCGGGTAAGTGATGTAGGTAAATGTATTGAGCAAGGCAAGACCCAGCATGAAAAAGAAATTTGCCACTGGTATCATCATGCCAATGCTGAACACTAAACCAGCAAAAATCGTGACGATTGTCTTCCGTAGGTCGATCCAGAAGATACGGATAAATCTTCCAGTATTCCAATGAGGTATCTCTGAAACTTCAAGTGTCTCTTCGGTTTTCTCAGCGAGAAGATCATTCAGCGGGGAAGCGATGAGTGCGATGAAGAATGTCAAAAAATTACCGATCATCATGAATGAACCGATGACTGCGATGATGGATAATATAACGAAGATCAACCCGCTATAGCTTGCGATCGCCGAAAGGAACGCAGCATGAACCATCGTCCAGATACCAGAGAGGATAGTTGCAATGAACACGATGAATAACAGTACCGATAAAGCAATCGGTGCGATCGATAACCGATAGAGTTTCGGGGTTGATGCGATCAATCGTGCAGCACGAAACGGTGTGGTTAGCCCAGTAATGAATGGGTTAGATCTGGAAGCCAAAATCGAATGCATAGCGACGGTCTTCCAGTGAGCCAGTATTGAGGCCCATTTCTTCACCATAGGTGGTGAGACTGATTTTCAGTATTTTAAGATCAAAGCCCAACCCGCCGCAGAAATAACCTTGGTTCAGGCCTGCACGTAGATCGATGCGATGCCAGCGGGCTTCTGAACCGAAGTGAATGGTGCGGAAGAGACTGCCATTGGTATTGTTGCCAATGTCGGTGAATTCAAGTGCCATGACGAAGTTCTCGAATTTCCAGAGCTCGTCTTTTCTTGCAGCCACACCGAAATTGAATGAGCGTTTCGACGGGATCGGATTCCCTGACCATCCTTTGATTCGGCCACCGAGGTTGTTATAAGTTCCACCCAGAATGTTGTTGATCGTAAATGCGGTTTCATATTTGAAACCACCCAGACCCCAGTGTGGACGGAATGTGGTTCCAAGATCAAAATCAAGACTTGCACCACTACCACCGCGAAGATTGTCTGAAGTGTCGCCTCTTAAGAAATCGAGCAAACTGAATGAAGCTCCTGAGCTGAAGCGCGATTCGAAGTGGGTGGTCATCCCGATTGAAAGACGGTCTTCTGGAAGAAGCTTACGAGCGATGGTAAGGGCTGGACCACCACCGATGACCGTAGTCGGGTTCACTTGACTTGATTGCGATACTTGGCCGGCGATTTGAATGCTGAATGGTACGCCAAATGACATGCTCCACTGTGGACTGAAGAAGTGGTTGTTATGATAAGCAAGAGCTAGAAGTTGAATTCGGGTCGATAGGGGTTCACCAACAGCTCCTGATACTGCAGACATGCCACCGCCGGTAGAATTCAGGATTTTTTGTAGTGAACTGATGGTGCCACCACCGACTTCCAGTGTGAATTTTGGAAACTGAAAAAGGTTTTCAGGGTTGGCAGTCGCACGTGCCGGGTTGGCGTAGAAGTTTTCTTCATATAGCCCGGTGGTGTAGCGCACGTTACCCATTGCTGCTGATCGGGCAGATTGGTACGGGCGAATGATCGGGCTGAAGGCATGAGATTCAGGCGCCAGAGTAGCAATCAGCGCTGCAATGCTGCTTAAATGGACAAGTTTTTTATTCATGGAAGTTTTCATGGTGTTCTCTGTATTCAGTTTCTAAGTGTTATTGGAGTGAGAGGGCAGAAATGATTGCACGGCGCTTGAAACAGTCGTTTGCTCCTGCATTGCTGAGGGTGTTAAACACGTCTCCCAGCCCTGTGCTGGTGTTTCCTGAACTGAAGAGAATGGTGCTGGCGTCATTTGCGGCGATTGCAGCTTGGATGACTTTTTCAATACTAGGATCGGTGTCCCAATTCGAGGCAGTTCCCAATATGCCAGCGTCACTACCTAATTTATCCAGAAGTGAGCTACTGCTTGGCTTTTCGCATTTTGCAATTTCACCGGCTCCTACGCAAGTAGAGGTATTGCAAGCTGTTGGCGAAGATACGATATCAGAAGCAGTTAGCTTTCCATCTGCACCGACTGCGCTTGCCAGCAAATGATTGGTCATGATGAGAGCAGAAATGAACTGCATATATGATTTTAGGGTAGAGTCTTGAATGTTTGCAGCATCAGCATACGCTTTTTGAATGGTCAATCGGTCTGCACTTGATGTTTTTCCGCGCGTAGCAAGAGTTTCAGCTAAAAATGAAAATGAACTGGTGCCACCGGTACCACTTCCCAGAGACTCGATCAGGTCAGACATCTTGAAAATGTTTGAATTAGCGAGGTTAGTGAGAGATGTTTCGCTGATTTTTTCATCAACAAAGCCGGAAAGCTGTTGGTAGTATTCGAGTGCACAAGAATAATCGCCTTTATCCAGGCATGAACGAGCTGCATCGAGTAGCTGAACATCGCCGCTTGGCTTGTCCATGAATGCAAGCATGTTGCATGCACTTAAATTGATGAGTGCCGTAGTGGCGAGAACGAACGAAAGATATTTTTTGAATTGAGGAAGAGTCTTCATCCCTTAATTCTAAGACGAGTGCTTCAAGTTATTGAAGCTATTTTTGAGGATCAGGGATGGCCATTCTACTTTGAAGGGTCCCCGTCAATTTATAGACGAAACGACCATCAGCTTGCTTGCCTTCACTCATGATAGCCTCAAGCATCGACATCTTTTGTTTCACCTTATCAGAAAAACCGATCACGCTACGCAGGTTCAGTGAAGTAGAATTGATGTTCTTGTTCAGGGCAAGGTCACCGGTAACTGCAAGGGTAATGTCATCAGCCGGCTTGCCGATCTGGAATTGCTTGATCAACACTTTTCCATTGGCAATTTGGGCATCTACCGTTCCTTCGGAAATGAGAATTTCAGGAATAGTGAGAAAGAAAACCTTTCCCTCTTCAATGCGTACTTTCGACAATTTCAAGTTCACGTTTCCGGTAAGGGAGGGAAGATCGGCAAGGTGTCCTTCGATGTGAATGTTGCCATTGAGGGTTCCCGCGCCTTTCAGGCCGGCGGCAAAAGTGAGAATTCCGAATTTTCCGATATCCAACGAATCGATCGATACATTGGCATCAATAAGATCGCCGCGAATCATGCCATCGAGATTGATTTTTGCGAGTTCTGTTTTTGCAGGTGACTTTTCGATCACTTGGGTGATGGAAACCGCTGCACCTGCTTTGCCGCTCAAAAGTGCTGAAAACTTCGGTGATACCACGATCTCTTCAAGTTCAATGTGGGTCATGTCGGGAAGTTCGAGTGTCGGCTGAATCAATCGATACTGAAACCCCTTCCAGATGGAAAGTTCACGACCATGATCGGAAATATAGATTCCATAGGGATCGAGTGAGGATTGAACGACACTTTGAATTAGTGAAGTGATCTTTGCCTGAGGAAGTTTCATCAGGGTGAAGACGAGAAGTAAGCCGATAAATGCAAAGCTCATCATGACTTTCGCAAAAATCGAGAAGTTCGGTTCCGAGTCCGCATCCGTGCGGATTTCCTGTTCGGAAGTACTCATTTTGTTTTTTCCCCTTTGGCCATATAGGCACTGAGATTCAGTTTAGCGTTCAATTGGCCATCGCTCGCACCTGATTCAATGCTTATTCCCTTGAGTTTCATTGGTGGTTGGGAGTGTTCAAGTTGAAATAAAATCTGAACCAACGGACGAACGGTTACGCCCTTCACCTGTACTTCAAGAAGTGTTTCTTGAATTACGTTTTTTGCCGCACCGGGTGCTTCTTTTAAAATTTCAATCGCATCGGGTTGAAGGCCTTGAGAGGAAGCAAGATTTTGTAAGATGTTTTTCCAGTTGCTCTGGCCGGATTGACCAAAACCTGAGCTTTGTCCTTTCAGTCGTCTTACTTCATCACTCCCTTGATTGAGCATTTGAACCAATTCCTGCTTTTGAAAGTATTCACCCTTGATGGTGTTTGATTCTTTCATGATCTTGAGAGTGAAGCTGAAAAAGACGGCAACAGTGGCCAGGATGCTTCCCCATTTCACATAACTTTGCTGTTCAGGAGAGAGCTGTTGATAGGAGCTCTGGATTTGCTGGTACCACTCTTGCTCTTTCATTTGATCTAAAAACTGTTGAAACTTCTGTTTCATTTTGAACTCTCCACAGTTCCGGAGAAGGCGATTTTGAAAGCTTTTTTGCCATCCTGGGTGATTTCTTCTGAAACGCCTTTTTTCAAGTGATAATTGTTTTCAAGCACTTCGGAAAGTTTGGCCATGATTTGAGGGTTTGAAACGATAAAAGTAAGATCTGCTTTGAATGGACGGTTTTCACGATAGGTGTCGGTAATCTCGGTTCCAGCATCAAACTTGATCATGTCGACCACTACATCCTTGCCGATTCGCTGAGATAGGGTCTTCAGGAAGTCGAACGGTGAATTCGAGTTCGGTACGAATAATTTGCTCATTTCCCGTTCTTTGGTGGTCTCGGTTTCTACCATCTTTTTCAGTTTATCGGGGTCAGCCAGATGATTCCTGACTGCACTGTCGCTGATGCTGTTGCCGGTAGTGGTGCTGAAGTAGTTTTTTACCGCACGTTTCAACGCATCGTCGGTATCAGAAAGACGACCTTTGTAATATTGAAATTCCACCCCTTTGGTAGCAAAAAAGACCACCGAGGTTATGGCAAGATAAGGTAGGGGTTTACGGATCATGTCCCATACCGAATTCGAACCTTTAGAAGTCTTTGCGAATTTTCCCTTCCGCAAATTGATCGGATTGATCTTGTCCATCGGTATGGCGGTCATGCCGATGGCAAGCGCCTTTGAAAAATGAATTTCTGAATCTTCAGAATAAGAAAGCTTGTTTTGCGAAAGCAATGCAAGAGGGCGATAGAGTCCGGTCGATTTGCCGGTAGCATCTTCAAACCATTTAATAAGGCCAGGAAGAGTGGCACCTTCACCGGTAATCCAGACTTGTTCAATGGGTGACTTGAGTGATGCTCGTGCAGCAAGTTCAGTCTGCTTCAGTTCTGGTACCAGAATTTCAAGGCTTTCAGCAATTGCATTTGCAACTTTTTCATCATAGCCGTTCACGCCGACATCACGAATCCAACCGTGAATTTCACCTTGTGTAGCCGAGAAAGTTTCTTCAAGGTGTTGTTCGATTTTTTTCAGTCCGAACTGAATTTCTCGGTAAAGAACCGGTTTGTTTTGATGATGAATGTAAAAATACGCCTTATTGCGTTCTAAACCGAACAGCAATGTTGGTTTATCAGAAGCAATCCGTTGAAACAAAGTGCGGTATGCCCAAGGGTCAGTCGTGATGACTTCCGGATCAATTCCAAAATTTTTCAAGTTATCTAAAAATTCAGCAAAACTTTCTTTCTTGGTTGCGCCGACATGAATGGAAGAACCTTGTGGCCCTGAAGAAAGGGTTGCGAAATCATAGTGAAGATTTTCGCGGTCAAATGGAAGATCATCTTCCAGTTCAAATTCGAGCGCAGCCTTGACTGCTTTTTTATCTTTACTGGTAATTTGCAAATTCCTGAATGTACAGATCTCAGTGGGTGCGGTCACAACCAAGCGATCAATCTTGCGGGTGAGCGAAGTGATCAAACGATATGCGGCAGCTTCAGGTGTGGTGCCTTCGTCCACTCGCAGGTCATGCAAGTCTCGAATTTCAAAACGGCCAAAGGCAGTGTCGATTTCAATCGCACTGACGCGCTCGGGATGAATGTCTAGTCCAACTACTCGCATAGGTTCATTATAAGCTTTTTTAAACAGTTGATGCTACAAAAACCGCATCTGAACCACTTTCAAGCTGCTCCTTTTTTTTGACGGTTCTGAATCGGCGGGTGTGATTGATGGTTTTCTTGGTTTCAAAACAGTGACGATGGCTTCAAGTGTGCGCTTGGTCTGATTCACACTCGCCTCGATATGGACTAAAAATTGACTCTCATCGACGACAATCGTGAGTCCACGCTTCAAAAGGCTGTCCTTGAATTCCTGAACCTTGGTAGGTGAGTTGAATGACGCCACGTTTTTACTAAGGTAAGTGAAGAACTCTTCGTCCGTCTTAAACGGGCCACCTTCATCCTTTTTCTCTTCTGTTTTTTCTTCGTTGGCTTGTGTGTCACCGGTTTTGTCACGAAACTCGAAGAACTTTTTCTTTTCTTCAGTAGTCATGGACGGTACCAGGGCAGTCAATGCCGGTTGTTGGATCTTGTTCACGTTGATGCTCGAATCAACCCCGGCCGTGTAGGTTGGTGCAAGCAGATTATAGATCTGATCATCAACCGTTGGTAGAAAATGTAGTTCAGAAACATCGTAAAACGGTCCGCGCTTATAAGGTAAGGTCGAAGATTGCGCACGCATACTATCGTAAGTCAGGTCATTCCAGGCAAGAATGTCTTCGGCGAGGTCTGAAATTTTCAAATTTCGGTAGGTGTCACGGAAGGTTTCATCTTCATCAAACTTCTTTTGAAAAGTCTGGGTGATTTGTTCGGTCAGCATGTTGCGTGCTTCTTCAGGGTTGAATGCAACCGGAGTAGCAGTCGGAGTAGGCGGCGGACTTCCTGACGGTGATGGCAAGGGTGGTGCAAAAGGTGAGAGATAACTGTTCAAGTTGAATTTCGAAGATTGAGAAAGGACTGAAATGTAGAGTTTTCCTTCCATGCCGGAATCCTTGCGAAACTTTTCCACTGCATCACGCATGGTACTTGGCAACATCGAGATATCACCTGAAAAAGGAATGATGATCGGTTCGTTCCAGATTTTCTCGATCATTTCTTTTGGGGCCACACTGTTGACAAGAGCTCCGGCAGCACCTTTTGATGCTTCATCAAGGGTTTTTCTCAGTTCTGAATAAGCCCTGATTCGGAGGAGAGCCAGGCGGAAGCCACTTTTTGCCAGAGCTGTCGCTTTCACATTATCAAGACGATCATATGCAAGCTTTTGGTTGATCTGAGCTGTGTAGGTGATTTCACCCAAAAAAATCGCGAGAGTTGCCATCGAGGTGAGAACGATGAAAAGGGCGACTCCTTTTTTATCCTTAATAAGTGGTAGGCAGAACTTCATTCGGCGCCTCCAATCTGAACAATACGGTTGCATCCATGGTTTTACCATTCAATGCCTGAAGCATCAGCTCCATTTCGACCATTTCTGGAAACTTACCCTTGAATTCATCGGTGTCGGAATCCCATGAAGTGACCGGGTTTTTTTCTCCAAGCTTGTAATATCTGAATTTGAGGCTCTTGATTTGGTTCAATACGGTGAAATATTGAATGTGAGGACTTTCTTTCGGTTCATCCAGATCAAAAGCGCGGGTGTTTTCTGTTTTGATCAATGAGTAGAGCCCAGCATTTTGTTCGTTTTGCTGTTTGGTCAGGTTCGGGTTGTCACGTTGTTTTTCAATTTCATAGCGAACCTTGGCGTAAATAGATTCTTTTTTCTCGCGGTAAATTCTAACGTGTGAAGCAGTGACAAAGCTCATGGAATGATCATCGCCTTTGAATCGGGAAGAACGGATACCGCTGGTATCGAAAACTTTCGACCAATAGTCACTTTTTCTCGAAGCCTCTCCCCGCAAGCTGTTGTTCACTTCAGCACCATTCAATTTCGCCGGTGGTACTGGTGGTCGGGTGTCGGAAAGATCGATTTCAACGGCCTCAGGGCCAAGAAACCATCGAGGGTTGAAAACTTGATTCAGATCCCGTTCAATCAGGGTGATCGAAGTTCTGAATTCACTGCTGAACTCGGTATCGTCTTTCAGGGTTTCTTTCAGTTTTGCAGCATCAATCACTGCTTTAGATGTGGCAAAGCCAATGATCACCAGAATGAAAAGAGCGATCATCACTTCGATCAGGGTAAAGCCGGAAATCGCAGTGTGAGTGACCGCCTTACGGCGCGTCGGTAATATCGATCGCATGATCCAGATCCACCCAATATTGGCTGACAGTGTATTGTTGTTCTTGTTTGCTTTCGGTCCACTTGATCGTGACCGTAATTTCCCTTGTTGCCTTATTCAAATAGTTGGTAGCGATCTTGATGACCCGAATCGTATTCTCGTCGACCTTGCTGACTTCGTCTTTTTTTTCCTGCTTATCGTTCATGATTTCAGGAAATTTGACTTCGTTGATTTTTCGCTCCCAACGATATTCTTGAAAGGGTGATTTGAATTGGCCGCTCTCCTCTTCTTTGACTTCAGTGAAGCTCTTGCCTTCAATTTCACGTTCGGCTTCGATGATCGCGTTCTTGGCAAGCATTGCAACTGTCGTCATCCGTTTTGCACGAACCATGATATCAAGACTATTGTTTTCAGCGACCAAGATCGAACCGATACCAATGGCAAGGATTCCCACCGCAATCATCACTTCTAAAAGCGTGAAACCGGCTCGGGGATCTTTTTTCACTTGGTACCTTTCCCGAATACTTCTTTGGCTTCGATCAATCGACCTTCAACCATGCAGCGGCCGAGTAGGTTCGATACGATGAGTGAAATCTGGTTTCGGTCATTGTCTTCAAGGTGAACCAGTGATTTTTCAGTAAGTCCTTGTGGAAAAATATGGGTATAGGCAACGCCTTCAGTGATCGGCTCTTCCGATTGTTCAGTGAAGACTTCCTTGAATTTAACACCGATCGGTAAAGTTCTTTTTTTCTTGGTCAGCATCGGGTCTTGCGAGAATGGACCATTTTTTTTCTTTGAGTCATCTTCTTTTTTACTGAAGATGCTGGAGCGTTCTTTATCGACTTTTGCCGACTCTTCACTGTTCAACAGGGTTTGTTCGCTGGTTGACTCGCTCCAGTATTGATTGTTTTTGATATCGTAGGCAATGCGATAGGTTTTGCCGGTGATCTGAGCCGCATTGGATGCCTCTTTCACCAGAGTGGCAAGCTCGCGGGCCGAAGACTGTACGGAAAAGCGAAACGTATTCGTGATGCTGGGAATGGCAATAATACCCACCAATCCCAGGATCGCAACAACGATCAGCAATTCAATCAGACTGAATCCGGCCTCGCGAGATTGCATTGATTCCTTTCAGGAACTAATCTGAATCCGATACTGAAATGTCAGCATCGAAATCCGCGCCGCCCACTTTGCGATCGCTTCCGGTTGATTTGATTTCAAAAGTGTTGCCATCAGAATTGTAGAGGAAGTCTTGATCCCACGCATCTTTAGGAATTCTCTTGTCGAGGTACGCTTTAGGATTGTAATTCTTGCACTCGGGTTGTGCAGTTGGTTTGGCAACCAATGCATCAAGACCTTGATCTGATGTCGGATACTGGCCGCAGTCAAGACGATAGGTCTTGAGTGTGGTCGAGATCTGTTTCATTTGTACTTTAGTGGTATCGACTTTTGCCTTGTCGAAGTTTGCGATCAGTTTTGGACCAACCAATCCGATCAAGAGACCGAGAATCCCGATCACGATCATCAATTCGATGAGCGAGAAGCCCGCCTGATTCAATCTTTTTTGTTTATTTTTCATTTCGTTTCTCCTTTGTTGTTGTTAGCGACTTAAATTCGACATTTCCATTAACGGCATGATCACTGAAACCACGATGAAGCCAACGGTTCCACCCATGAATACGATCATTGCCGGTTCAAGCAATGCGGTCATGCTGTCGATTGCAGTGGTGACTTGTTCTTCGTAAGAATCGGAAACGTTTTTCAACATTGCCGGTAATTCACCCGTTTTTTCACCAATCGAGATCATATGGATCACCAGTGGCGGAAACTCACCGCTGCGTTTCAATGGTTCTGCGATCGATTGACCTTCGGTAATATTGCTTCGGGCTGTTTCGATTGCGCGAGCCAAGTGTACATTCTCGACAAGGTTCTTGGCAATATTCATCGCGGTAAGAATTGGTACACCTGAGCCAAGCAAAGTCGACATTGTTGATGCGAAACGATTCACTCCGATCATGCGGGTGATTTTTCCGAATACCGGTGCGGATAATTTAAATCGATCCCATTTCTCGCGCCCGCCCTTGGTGTTGATATAACGAAGAAAGAGCAAAAAGGCTCCAATCCCGCCTAAAATGATTGCAGGCCACCAGTCGACCGTAAAAGCGGAAATGGAAATCAATATTTCTGTGGTCAATGGCAGGGCCTTGTTCATCGACACAAAGATTTGCTGAAGTTTTGGAATCACGAATGTGAAAATACCGATCAAGACACCTACGGCCACGATAAACATGACTGCAGGGTAGGTCATTCCGCCGACAATTTTTCTTTTCAAGCGGGCTTGCGCTTCCTTGAGGTCGGCAAGACGAAGTAGTACCAAGCCGAGTGTTCCTGAACTTTCACCGGCTTCAATCATGTTGATGAAGATGTTATCAAAAACCTTGGGATGATTGGCCAGTGCCTTTGCAAGGGAAGAACCCTCATTCACCGATTCGCGAACCTGCGCCAGAACCGACTTCAGGCCAACGGTCTCAAGTTGTTCGACGAGTGCATTCAACGCATCGACTAATGGAATGTTCGCTTTAACCAACGATGCAAGCTGCCTGGTCATGTTGGCGATGTCTTCCTGGCTGACACGATTTCCAAAAAAGGGAAGGCTTGCTCCGCCTGATTTCTTCATCGTGTTCTTTTCCACGATTTCAGTCACCATCAGACCCTGTTTTTTCATTTTCAGACGGGCGTTTTTCTGTGAATCGGCTTCCACCAACCCTTTTGAGATTTTTCCGTCAGTGCCTAGCGCTTTGTATTCGTAAAGTGGCATTTTTTAGTCCTCGATCATTCCTCTGCGTGAGTTGCACGGAACAATTCGTCGATCGTCGTGACTCCCTGTAATACTTTGGCGATGCCGTCTTCGCGAAGGGTGATCATTCCACGTTCAATGGCGGCTTTTTTCAAAATACCCGCATCCACGTTTTTCACGATCAAGCTCTTGATGTAATCATCGACAACCAATAATTCGTGAATCACGGTTCGCCCGGAATAACCGCTGTTTGAACAGCTCGGACATCCTTTGGCGCGGTAGAAGATGGCACCTTTCGGTGGTTCGCGCATTCCCATTTCCTGCAGCTGATATTCAGAAGGAGTGTATTCTTCCTTACACTTCGAGCAAACGCGTCTGATCAGTCGTTGTGCGATCACGCCGAGAAGCGAGGAAGCCACGAGGAATGGTTCGACTCCCATGTCGGCAAGACGGGTGACTGCACCGGGTGCATCGTTGGTGTGAAGGGTAGATAGAACCAAGTGACCGGTGAGAGATGCGTTGATCGCGATTTCAGCGGTTTCCTTGTCTCGAATCTCCCCGACCATGATGACATCCGGGTTTTGACGAAGAAATGCACGAAGTGAGCTGGCAAAAGTCAAACCGATCTTGCTGTTCACCTGAACCTGGTTGATGCCCGCGATCTGATACTCGACAGGGTCTTCAACGGTCATGATATTTCGTTCAGGAGAATTCAAAACCACCAGACATGAAGAAAGGGTGGTTGATTTACCTGAACCGGTTGGACCGGTCACGAGAATGATTCCGTATTTTTTGTGAATGATTTTATCGACCGCTTCAACTGAACGTGGTGAGAAACCGAGTTTTGCAAGTTCAAGGGGAGTGCCGCTTTGTTCGAGAATACGCATGACCACACGTTCACCATGAGTGGTTGGAACGGTGGAAAGACGAATATCAACGTCCTTGCCGGCGAGTTTGATCTTGATTCTTCCGTCTTGGGGAAGGCGTTTTTCGGCGATGTCGAGTTGCCCCATGACTTTTACACGCGAGGAGATTGCAGCATGCGCCCGTTTTGGTTGGCGAATGATGTCGTAAAGAACGCCGTCGATACGAAAACGGACCACGAGTTCTTTTTCAAATGGTTCAATGTGAATATCGGAAGCCTTTTCTTTTACTGCGCGGAAGAGAAGGGAGTTCACGAATTTAATGACCGGTGCATCGTCTTCGGTTGCTTCAAGAATATCGATCGGACCTTCGAGGTCGAGGTCTTCAGCGAATTCGCCTTCGATGTTACCGACGATCTGTGCGGTCGAACGTTCGTAAACGCGGTTGATCGCATCTTGAATTCTCATGGAAGTGCTGACCACGGTTTTAACCCTGTAACCGGTCAATGCTTGAAGATCTTCATTGATCGTCGGGTTGAAAGGGTCTGAAACAGCAACGGTCAAAACCGTTCCCATCGCATCTTCTGATTTGAAGAGCGGGATCACTTCTTTTGTTTTTGCGTAGTTGATCGGAAGGTTTGCAACCAAAGTTGCATCGATGTCATTTGGTTTGAGATCTTCGACAAATTGCATTCCAAG
Source organism: Nitrosovibrio sp. Nv4 (assembly GCA_943327105.2). Taxonomy (GTDB): domain Bacteria; phylum Bdellovibrionota; class UBA1018; order UBA1018; family CAIMNF01; genus CAIMNF01. Next base: position 2,710 of record CALPVV020000056.1, on the reverse strand, counting down.
CTGGATGCAAAGGGCCTTCATGATCTCATGTGGAAGAATGTAATTGTTCCGCAGTAAGATCTCACCGAGCAAGCCGCCTTTTTCACGTTGTTCATTCAGCGCATTTTCGAGTTGCTCTTGTTTGAGTGAAGTATGCTTGAGAAGGATTTCTCCCAAGCGCTCCGGCGGTTTGCGTTCTTTCACTGTTTCGCTCCTGATGGAATGGCAGGCTGTGCTGGAACCGGATCAGCTGCTGGAAGGGTAAGGGTATCTTTTCCTTCAATAGGCTTATCACTTTTAACTGCCGCTGTTTCCTTGCCTTCTTCCTTGAGTGTTTCATCATCATCCAGAGTCAACACGCGCTTGGTGTTGTAGTTGCTGATGCTTTTAATGTCTGGAAGTCCGCGGATGATCTTGTTTCTGTTTTCGCGGTGATAGTCTTCTCCGCCGAATGAACGCTCGATGAACTCATCACGTTCTTTGAGTTTTTTATCAAGAACCATTCGAACGTTTTCAGGTTGGCGCATGATTTTCGGAGTGATGAAGATCATGAGGTTGGTCTTGTCGATGGTGGTGTTTTTCGATTTGAACAACCAACCCAGAACAGGAATGTCACCAAGAATAGGTACTTTGCTCATCTGTTCGGTTTGTTTGTCGCGTGTCAATCCACCGAGCACGACAGTATCGGTATCCGATACCATCACGCTGGTTTCAGCGTTACGCTCGAGTGTAGCAGGAGCCGCTTCTACACCACGGTTTGAGAAATCACTGATCTTCGCCTTGATGTCCATCTTGATGAAGTTCGAGATTTTGTTCAATTGTGGCTTGATCTTGATGCTCAACGGTACCGTCATGTAGTCATAAGAAGTCGTCTGAATTCCAAGACCGGCGTTATTGATTTTAGGTACCGGCACTTTGTCAGAGCTTTCGAAAATAGCTTCTGAGTTGTCCATGGTCATCAGCTGCGGAGTAGCCAGGATGTTTGCCCCTGAATACGTCTGAAGCGCTTTCACCAAAGCGGCAAGGTTAGGAACCGCAATGCTGGAAGATGATCCACCGGTGGTGCTTGGAATGCTGATGTTAGTGGTCTTTGTGTCAGCCCATCTTAAAACCAAACCTTTTTGGCTGGCGATTGAAGCAGGGTTGATCAAGTTGGTCATGAGGTCGTTGGTCGGAGCAATGGTGGTTCCTTTCGGTCCAAGAATATTTGCAGTATATTCATTTGCTCTTTGGAGATTCATTTCCATGATCACCACTTCGACATAAATCTGATCGCGTGGAATATCGAGCTTGTTGATGACGCGTTGAAGAGTTACGAAGTCATTCATTGAGCCGGTAATCACGAGGGAGTTCGTGGTTTTATCTGCTGACACTTTGATCTGACCTTCGAAGAGGGCGCCGTCATTCGGGTTCATTCCCAAGCCACTGCTAGAACCACTGCCACCGAAGCCGCCAGATGATTTTGTACTTTGACTGAATGTGCTGAGTGTTTTAGCCATGTCTTCAGCTTCAGCGAATTGAAGGTAAACGACATGTACTTTGCCACCGCCTACTGATTGAGGAAGCTTGCGGTCGAGACGTGTAACCAGTTCACGAACTTCTTCGACACCTTTCGGGTTTGCATGCACGATCAAGGTGTTGGTGCGTTCATCTGGAATGATGGTATTGACGAAGCCACCTTGTTTAGTGCGGCGAGCACCGAAACTTCCGCCTGAACGTCCACCGCCTCCGGCAGAGCCGAAGCCGGGACGGCCCGGAAGATTTTGCGGAGTTCCTGGCAACAAGCTATCAATCAACTTTTGCAATTCTACTGCAGATGCGTTTTTTACTGCGATCACTTCGATTCCGGCATCGAAACCTTCAACATCGAGGAAGGCGATCATTTTCGCGATTTTTTCGATGTTTGAACCGGTATCGGTGATGATCAGGGTATTGGTTTGTTCGAAACCGTAAATGCGCGCACCCATGTTGGCGTAGGTACGAATCACGTTTTCAAGTTCTTTTGCGCTGATGTATTTAATCTTGAAGATCTTGGTCACGAGAGCGTCGGTATTCGGCGCACGTTTGTTTGAATAAAGACGTACGTTTTTACCTTTAGCATCGTTTTGGCGCATGATGCGCAAATATTTTCCGGTCGGCACGATGGCAAGTCCGTTCATGTCAAGAGAGGTGAGAAATGCTCTCCATGCATCACTGACAGAAATGGGTGAATTTGAAATAATAGAAACGCGCCCTTTGACTTCTTTATCAAGAATGAAGTTTTTTCCTGTTAGTTTTCCAAGAGTTTTTGCAATGTCCATGATGTCGGCATCAGGAAAATTGAAATCAGTGATGACTTCAGAGCTTGCTGGAATACCTTCGCCGCTTTCGGTATCTACCGGCAATGTCGGTGACTGGTTTTTGCTAACTAGGTTTTTGTCGGTACCGGGTCCGCTCAATTCAAAACCCTTGCTGCCTTTTTTCAATTGAGTTGCAGGTGCATCGGCAGAAGAGCCACCAACGCTGATGCCGCCTTGGCCGTCCTCAGAATCATCAGGGTTGAATTTACCCATTTTTGGTTCAGTTGCTGGTTTTATATTGAATGGTTTGTTGCGCACAGGTGGGCTGGGTTCGTCGGTGTAATCGTCGAACTCTTCAAAATCCTCATCTTCGCTGAACATGTCATCACGAATCGGATTTCCAAGGGCAGGGCCATTTCCTGGTTTGAACCCTTGAGCAAGACCGAATTCAG
>CALPVV020000055.1 GCA_943327105.2 Nitrosovibrio sp. Nv4 | reverse complement strand
ATACACCGACTTTGGTCTATTCACCTGCAAAAAGGACATCACCGATGACGTGGTTCACCTTTTTCATTTTCTCACGGGCAAGTCGACCAAAAAAGATTACAAGAAGCTTCTAGTCGCTCCCCTCGCCATGAAAGATGCATTCATCAAAAAGATCAACAAAGAAGCGCAAAATGCAAAAAAGGGATTACCAGCCAGAATCATCGCCAAAGTCAACAGTCTGGACGAACGCGACGTTGCACATGCTCTTTATGAAGCGTCCCAAGCAGGCGTGAAAATCGATCTCATCGTAAGGGGATACTGTACGCTTAGACCGGGTGTGAAAAACCTCAGTGAGAACATCCGGGTCATTTCAATTATTGGCAGATTCCTTGAACATTCACGTATTTTTTATTTTCAAAATGGCGCAAAGAATGACGGTGATGGCGACATCTTCATCGGCTCAGCCGACTGGATGATCCGCAACCTATCTGCACGAGTGGAAGCCATTACCCCGGTTGAAGAAACCGGACACAAGGAAAAGATTTTTGAGATTCTGGAAATCATGCTCAAGGACCACCGTCAAGGCTGGGAAATGAAGAACGACGGAACCTATCACCGAAAGAAAAATCATCACGGCAAGGAAATCGGAACGCATGCCATTCTCATGCAGAAAGCGAGAAACCGTGTTTAAAAATCTAGTTGCCATTACCTGTCTGGTTTTATTTCTGGCACCTCTAAACAGCATGGCTCAGCAAACTGCAACGGTTGCAGAACCTCTGATTTGGAATGCTAAAATCGAAGAAGATAAATCTTCACCTTCCAACGGGATTCCATTCCTCACCTTGGATCAAAACGAAATTCAAGTCGAAGGCACCAGTACGATTCAGTTTTCCCAAATCAGTGGTCAATTCAGTGAAAAGGTGATTCAGGCTACCTTCAACTCAAAAGACATGCCCATAAAGGAAGATGGAAAGTTCGAAATCCATTTCGGTTTTCCACTCGAGTCGAAAAGCTTTACCATTACCGTAATCGACACCCGCCAAAAAGTTTTTCGGGCAAAATACAAAATCATACCGCTCAATCTTGATGAAAAGTCACTGAAGCCCGCTGTTCCAGTCAAACGGTTCCGCTATTCTGCCGGCGCCGGCGTTACATTGCTCAGCTTTAGACAAAAAAACCTGGTGCCGTTTTCGCAGATGGCTGCAACGATCAAAGCAAGCGGAACGTATCGACTCGTTCCGGATAAATATGATTTGGGCCTGAGCGCTTTCTATAACCTTGTTCCATTTGCCAGCACTTCGCCCGCTGGGTACAAGATTCAATACCTAGGTATCAACGGGCGAATCGGCACGGGACTCATCAAGGCTCCATCACCACTGAGAGTCAATTTGAATGCGGGTTTCTATTATAACACTTCCGTAAGTGATGTCGGATTCACCAACATGTATGGCCCGCAGCTTTATCCGGAAATGATCTATGTTTTCAATAACGGAAACAGCATTCTGGTCTACGGAAAGTTCTCGCCGGCCCTTTCGAACTCCTTGTCGATCAGCCTGAGTAACAACCGGGAAGTTGCAATGGGGTCACATTTCTCGTTCAAATTGAATGACAAGCACCGACTCTCAGTCGGCATAGACATTTCGCAATTGAATCTACTTGTAGACAAGAGCACTGACTGGGCAAGCACCAACACCTACAGCCTCTCGGCCGGTTTGGCGTTCTAATCAATTGGTTGATTATTCGTTTGTCGTGAACTCGTGTTTTTCCGAATAGCTATAAACCTTTTTGCGTCCTTCAACAGTAGTCTCAATATGCACCGGACGGGTTGAGATCAAAAAGATCGAACGCATGGTTTCACGCGCATATTTAAGATCGAGATCCATGCCAAGATGTTTATGGCTAAGTAAGATCTCGCCACGATTGAGGTAATTGCCATCAACCACACTGATATCGGGGCGTCCCTGATTGGTCAGCGAATTCAAAAGTTTTTCCTTCACCGAAGAAAACTCACGATCAACGATTTCATGTCTTCCGGTACGCTTGTTGTATTCGTAGGTGTACAATTGAAAACGATCGACGAATTCAGGCGTGAGGTATTCATCAATGAAGGTGATGTCGTTGCAAACTTTGCGGACTTCAAAAATTTTTTCACGGCCCTTGCCAAGTTTTCGATCCCAGTTTTCGCGCTGACGAAGATCACTGCACTCTTCATATTCCTTGCCAAAGCGGCCTCGATTCCAGCGATCTTCGATATCGCGGAAAAGCTCGACTCCGACCTTGTAGGGATTCACCCTGCCCGGCTGCATTGCGAGTACTCCGGCATGATGATCGGCAAAATCGATGATTTCATCGGCATTCAATGCTTTTTTGGTCATGATTTCAGAGTGCCAGTAAGAGGCCCATCCTTCGTTCATGATCTTGGTCTGCATTTGCGGAATGAAGTAATAGGTTTCATCGCGAATCATTCTTAAAACGTCATGCTGCCAGTCATTCAACGGAGCATTCTCCATCAAGAACAACATCACATCCCGCTCAGGCTGCGCCGGAAATTTCTGACTTTGCTTTGCCTGTTCAGCGATCTTCTTTTTCTGAGCTTCCACGAACTCAGGCGGATTAATGTATTTATCCATGTAAGAGCGCTCGCTCTTGAGTCGTCCGATATCCTGCTGCTGAGGAGCTGCAGTTGTTTGAGATTTTTTCGGCTCGAGAAAAGGCAGGTTCGGGTCAATCAAGTTATCGATTGAAAGACAAAGATCGATGAAACTCTCGACCGTATCCTGTCCGTATTCATCCATATAGTGACGAATGCGAACCGCGTGATTCGCCATCGCATCCAGCATTTTCCGGTTTGTTTTCGAAAACCAGATGTTGTTCTTGAAAAAATCAACGTGGCCATAAACATGCGCCATCACTGTTTTCTGATCAACATGAGAATTGGAACTCATCAGATACGCATAGGAAGGGTTGGTGTTGATCACCATCTCGTAAATCTTCTGCATTCCCCACTCATAGCCTTTGGAATACTGGTCATAATTCATGCCGAAGCGCCAATGGGGGTATCGAACCGGAAATCCCTCTTGCGCGGCAAGACTGTTGATCGCATCGGGAGGAACCATCTCAAAAATCGTTTCAAAACAGTCAAGACCGAATCCTTCCGCATAACCACGGATTTGATCTCTCAGTTTGGCCAGTTCGGGCGGAAGATTCGTCGATCTCATCTTATTTCCCTTTTCCTAAAAAATCCTTGATTGAGGCTAGAATTCCGTCTTTATTTTCAATGCGGGATAGAATCACACTTTCATCATTGGAGCCAAATTCCTCCATGAGGTCCTTATAAAACTGACCCGAACCATAACGGGAATCCACCTGTCCGTAACAGAATGCATTCACTTTCTGTAGCAATGAAGATTTCATCAGCTCAATGCAAGCCTTGGTATCTTCGGTCGACCAGTTGTCACCATCTGAAAAATGGAACGGATAGATGTTCCAATCTGAAGGCGCATAATCCTGATTGATGATCTGTTCGCACAACTTGTACGCGGAACTGATCAATGTGCCTCCGCTCTCTTTGGTGCGGAAAAAAGTTTCTTCATCGACTTCTTTCGCAGTCGCATCATGGATGATGTAACGGGTCTCAACCCCCTTATACTGAGAACGAAGCCAGGTATTGATCCAGAATGCTTCGGTCCGTACGATCTCTTTTTGCTCATCACCCATCGAACCCGAAACGTCCATCATATAGATGATCACAGCCGAATTCTCGTGCTTCACGTCCGATTTCCATGAGCGGTAGCGCATGTCTTTCTTGATTGGTACGATTACCGGCTTGTCCGGATTGTAAGTTCCTGTTGAGATCTGGCGTTTCAACGCTTCTTTAAAAGTGCGCTTGAAATGGCGAAGACTGTTAGAACCTTGAGACGCGATCGAGGTATATTTATCAACCTTGGACTTCAAGGTCTTCTGCCCACGCGGCTCGATCTTTGGCAGTTCAAGTTCTTCAGCAAGAATTTCCGCAAGCTCTTCCAGTGTGAACTCGACTTCTAGCCCGTGCTCACCACCGTCTTTACCTGCTTGTTTTCCTTCGCCAGGCTGACCATCTTGAGGGTCTCCTTGACCTGGAACCGGATCACCGGCATCACCGTCACCCTGACCGACCCCACCCTGGTTTGAACCAAAACGAAACCGGGGAATATCGATTTGAGGCATGGGAATCGTCACCGTGTCCTTGCCCTTACGACCGAACATCTCCGAGTGCTGGATGTATTTCTTGAGATCCTGCTTGATCCTGCCACGAATGATCTGGCGGAATCTTGCGTGATCGCGTTTTGTTCCGTCCATCATAGAGTGTTACTCTCTCTTCTTCACGTCACCGCGCGCGAAAATGCTTGCAACAAAGTTCAACACGTCGGTAGCTGAAATTTCGTCATATCCGAAGTTCTTGATCAATCTCGCTTTCACAACATCGATTTTTTCCTGGGCATTGCGATCGACCACGTTCGAAACAAGACTTGTGAGTTTGATCGAATCTTTCTGGTCTTCAAAAAGCTTCAATTCAAGTGCCTTATGCAAACGCTCATTGGTCTTGAAGTCAAAAGTTTTGCCTTCAATCGCCAAAGCACCGATGTAATTCATGATCTCGCGACGGAAATCGTCTTTGCGGGATTCAGGAATGTCGATTTTCTCCTCGATCGAACGCATGAGGCGCTCATCCGGTTCCTCGTCCATGCCCGTATATTTATTACGCACTTTTTCACGCTGAGTGAACGCTTTCACATTGTCGATGTAGTTGCCGCAAAGTTTTGCGATCGAATCCTCATCGGCTGAAATCGCACGCTGAACTTCGTTTTTCACGATGTCTTCGTATTCCTGCTTCACAACAGAAATCAGATCACGGTACTCACGGCGTTTTTCTTCACTTCCGATCAAGGCATGGTTTTTGAGGCCACTTTCAAGTTCATTCATCACCATGAAAGGATTCACACAAGCAACGTCGCTTTTCACGATCGCGTTTGAAATCTTGTCTTGAACATAACGAGGTGAAACTCCGTCGAGACCTTCTCGAACCGCCTCTTTACGAAGCTCCTTCACGTTTTCTTCGGTAAAACCACTCAAAGTCTTTCCGTCATAAAGCTTCAATTTCTGCATCAATGAAATCGACGCTTTTTTAGGGTGCTCCAAACGGGTCAGAATCGCCCACATCGCCGCCACTTCAATGGTGTGCGGAGCAATGTGTTTTCCACGAATCTTGTTCGCATTGAAATCTTTTTCATAAATCTTGATCTCATGCTTGAGCTTGGTGATGTATGGAACGTCGATCTTGACCGTACGGTCACGAAGGGCTTCCATGAACTCGTTATTCTGAAGTTTTCTAAACTCGGGCTCGTTGGTGTGACCGATGATCACTTCATCGATGTCGGTCTGAGCGAATTTCTTCGGTTTGATCTTATGTTCTTGAGACGCGGTCAAAAGATCGTACAAGAACGCCACATCGAGTTTCAACACCTCGATGAATTCGATCACTCCGCGATTCGCCACACAGAACTCACCATCAAAGTTGAACGCTCGCGGATCGGAATCCGAACCGTACTCAGCAATCTTGCGATAGTTGATGTCACCGGTTAATTCGGTAGAATCCTGGTTTTTCTCGTCTTTCGGCTGGAAGGTACCAATACCGATGCGGTCTTTTTCAGAAAGCATCACCCGAACCACGCGAACGTGATCCATTACTTTTACCCAATCGCCACTATAGCGTTTCATCAGCTCGCGCATCACCAATCGGGATGCGGGGTCAAGATCACCCTTGATTGCCACACGATAGTCGGTCTTGTTTTCAGAATTGACTTCGCTCAGAACTTTTGCACGCATGTCTTCTGGAATGAGCTTGAGCGGATCCTCATTCATCGGAGACATCATCTCGGTTGCACCGCCAAAAAGAGACTCACCTTTTCCGGTAGGATCAACCCATTTGAAAGTATACATACAGCCGGCTTCGGTTCGAGAGTAGGACTCAATCCCTTTTTTCAGCAATCTTGCGAGAGTTGATTTTGCCGATCCGACTGGGCCGTGAAGTAGAAGCACGCGTTTTTCAGTTCCATAACCATAGGCTGCAGACTTGAAAAAATTCACCAGTTTCATGATCTGAACATCGAGGCCGAAAACAGCATCAGCTCCATTGCCGATCGGATCATCAAAAAACTTATAGCGGGTGATCTCTTTTTTGTACTCGATGAAACTATCGGTACCGTGAGTGAGAATCATGTCATACATGCGCTGAAATGCATTCCGCGCGATGGAAGGATTTTTTTTCACCATCTCCAAATATTCGAAAAAATTCCCCTCCCAATGGAGACTGCGGAACTCCTCTTTCGGTTGGATTTGAGTCAAATATTGGGACCATTCTTTTGCTGTTTGAGTCATTCGCGTACCTCAATATCAGTTTACTCCCGCAATTGAACCGAGGCCAATGGTTAAATGAGTGCTGTTTAAAATTAGTTAATTGCCAAGCGTCAACGCTTTGACTTGATCCCTCAAGACTCTTTTATGGACGGATGGCGCAAACTGCTGGCAAACTAAGCGTATTGAAAGGTCACCATGAATACCCACTTGGAAGTATCGCATTTTACCCATATCGGCATGAAACGAAAAACCAACCAAGACCTGGCAGCTGTGCATCCAGAAAGTGGCCTTTTCATTCTTGCTGATGGCATGGGCGGTCATCAAGGCGGAGAAATCGCCAGCCAGCTTTGCGTTGAGAAAATCGGAGAATTTTTCAAGACTTCCGATACTGAAAACACCCCTGAATCCTTGAAAGAAAGTTTAATCGCTGCGAATCAGACCATTCTCGATCGAACTAGACAGGAACCCAAACTACGAGGAATGGGAACTACCGCTACCGTATTGAAAATCGCAAAAGACCATAAAGCTCATATTGCCCAAGTTGGTGATAGCCGCGCATACTATTGGAATTCCAAGGGGATCTGGCAACTAACCCTCGACCATTCTGTCACACAAGAAAAGTTGCGCGCAGGGTTAATTACCCGTGATCAAGTGAAAACAGACGAAATGAAAAATGTGATCACTCGTTCGGTCGGCTACGACCCGAGCCTGAAAGTAGATCTGTTCTCATTTTCAACGAATTCAGGTGATGGTTTCCTGCTTTGCTCGGATGGACTTTCAAACCCTCTTTCTGATGCATTAATGTTTGATATCCTTGATGAAAGCACAAAGTCTGGGTTAAGCTTGGATGACATAGCCAAACTACTGGTAGAAGCCGCCAATGAACGAGGCGGAGACGATAATGTCACGGTAGTTTTGGTGCGGATAAAATAATGGCGAACCGCTTTTACACCATCATGATCGTACCGGAAAACGCGCACAAACCGCGACAATTCCACATTCCTGCATGGACGATCCGCCTTTCTCTCATTCTACTTCCTATTTTGATTTTGCTGGGCATCACCATTCTTCTCGACTACCGCTACATTGCAAGTCAGATCAATGAGAACCGCGAACTTCAGACTGAGAATCGTAAGCTTCGACAAGATGTTCAATTTTATCAAAGCCGCCTTGATTCAATGGAATCAAGCCTCGAGCGCATCGAAAACTTTTCTTCCCGATTGAAAATGATCACCAACCTCATGGACCGCGATCAGCTATCACAACAAATGGAAGCACCATTACCAAGTTCAGTCATTGCCGAGAAACCCGCGGAACTCAAATCTTCCAATCCGGTTGAATTCAATTTTGACCAGATCACCAATCGTTCATACGCTCTTGAGCAGAACCTGCACGAACTTTACGAGTTACTTTCAGACCAACGCTCCTTCTTGAATGCGCTTCCAACCAAAAAACCATCCGGCGGTGTTTTCACCTCGGGTTTTGGCGTGCGCGTTTCACCGATGGGTGATGCGACCGAAAAAATGCATGAAGGCCTCGATATTGCGGCGAGTGTCGGCACGCCCATTCTCACGCCCGCTGCAGGAACAGTCGTTTTTGCAGGAAAAAAATCAGGTTATGGTCAGATCGTCATGGTCGACCACGGATACGGACTTGAAACATGGTACGGCCATACCTCACGGGTTTTGGTACGCCCTGGACAAAAAATCAAACGCGGACAAGCCATTGCGCTTGTCGGAAACTCAGGTCGCTCTACCGGCTCTCACCTGCACTATGAAGTTCATGTGAACGGCATTCCGGTCGACCCGATCAATTACATTTTGGAGAACTAAGGCATTATGATTCAACAACTCAGCAACCTCGGCAAAAAAATCTTCGGAACCCAGAACGAACGTGAACTCAAAACGATTTATCCGCTTGTTCAGAAAATCAATGATCTTGAGCCAACAATCAAGGCAATGAGCGATGACCAGCTGAAACAGCAAACCGTAAAATTCCGTGAGCGTCTGGCAAAAGGCGAATCGCTTGACGATCTACTCCCAGAAGCTTTCGCCACTGTTCGTGAAGCTTCCTGGCGCGTGATCGGCCAACGTCACTATGATGTGCAGTTGATCGGCGGGATCACCCTTCACCGCGGTCGCATTGCAGAGATGAAAACCGGGGAAGGTAAAACCCTCGTTGCTACGCTGCCTTGTTATCTGAATGCACTTGCAGGAAAAGGCGTTCACGTCATCACCGTGAATGATTATCTTGCAAAACGCGATAGCGAACTCATGGGGCGCATTTTCACTTTCTTGGGAATGACCACCGGAATTATCGTACACGGTCTTTCCGATCGCCATCGCCAGCACAATTACAATTGCGACATCACTTACGGAACGAACAATGAATTCGGCTTCGACTACCTCCGTGACAACATGAAGTTCCGTCTCGAAGATTATGTTCAGCGCGAACTCAATTTTGCGATCGTCGATGAAGTCGACTCCATTTTGATCGATGAAGCACGTACGCCACTCATCATCAGCGGACCAAGCGAAGATTCCACTGACCTTTACTACATCATCGACAAACAGATTCGTGCAAACGGCGGTCTGACCAAAGATACCGATTACACTATTGATGAAAAATCAAAAACCGCCGTCCTCACTGAAGCGGGTGTTGACAAGATGGAAGCGCGCCTCAACATCGCGAATCTTTACGATCCGACCAACATCGAACTCCTTCACCACGTGAATCAGGCACTTCGCGCACATGTCATTTTCAAAATCGACGTTGACTACGTCGTTCGTGACGGCGAAGTGTGCATTGTCGATGAATTCACTGGTCGCCTGATGCAAGGCCGTCGCTGGAGCGATGGACTTCACCAGGCCGTTGAGGCAAAAGAAGGCGTGAAAATCGAAAGCGAGAATCAGACTCTCGCTACCATCACCTTCCAGAACTATTTCCGTATGTACAAAAAACTCTCAGGAATGACCGGTACTGCAGATACCGAAGCAACCGAGTTCAAACAGATCTACACACTCGACATCACCGTGATTCCGACCAACCGTCCGAACGTTCGTCACGATGATGCAGACGTGATTTATAAATCTGAAGCCGCAAAGATCAAGGCCATCAGCGAAGAAATCAAAGTTGCTCACGACAAAGGTCAACCAGTACTGGTTGGTACCGTTTCTGTTGATAAATCTGAACAGCTCGCAAAACACTTGAAGTCTCTTGGCATTCGCCACAATGTCTTGAACGCTAAACAGCACGAAAACGAAGCAAGCATCATTGCTCAAGCAGGTAAAAAAGGTGCCGTAACCATTTCGACCAACATGGCCGGTCGTGGTACCGACATCTTGCTCGGCGGTAACGCTGAATACCTTGCCAAACAAGAAGCCGGAAAACTTCCACTCGAGGCAACTCCGGAAGAAGTGGAAGCGTACGCTAAAAAAACGGAAGAGATTTCCCTGAAGTGGAAAAACCAGGTTGAAAGCGAACGTGAAGAAGTCAAATCGGTCGGCGGTCTTTATATCATCGGAACCGAACGCCACGAATCACGCCGAATCGACAACCAGCTTCGCGGACGCGCCGGTCGCCAAGGTGACCCAGGTCAATCCAAATTCTACCTTTCACTTGATGACGATTTGATGCGCATTTTCGGCGGCACCAATATCAAAAAATTCATGGAAGATGATCTTCCGATTGAACACCCATGGATCACCAAGGCCATCGCGAATGCGCAGAAAAAAGTGGAAGGCCACAACTACGACATTCGTAAGCACTTGCTCGAATACGATGACGTGATGAACCAACAACGTAAAGTCGTCTATGCTTGGCGCCGTGAAGTTTTGAGTCAGCCGTCTCTTCGCGAGATGGTTTTCTCCATGGTTGAGGACATCGTCAACACCATCAGCGAGGACTTCTTTCCAGGCGGAAAACTTCCCCGTAACAATGATGGTGAAGCAATCAACATTCGCGAAGTGAACGAAGCGGTCATGGTTACATTCCAAGTGAACGCGAACATCACTGAATCCCAAATCATTCCTCTCAATGGAGAGGGCTTCAAAAAGCTTCTCATGAAGATTGCGGAAGATGCTTACCATTCAAAAGAAAACCAATACTCACCAGACCTCATTCGTCAGGTTGAGAAAATGGTACTTCTTGGAACCATCGACCATCTCTGGAAAGATCACCTTCTCGCGATGGACCACCTTCGTGATGGAATCGGACTCCAGGGCTATGGCCAAAAAGACCCGCTTGTTGAATACAAAAAACAAGGTTTCCGTTTCTTTGAAATGATGATGGGCCAAATCACCGGCGACGTGATTCGCAAGCTGTTCGCAGTTCAAATCACGGCAACACCAGTTGATCAGCAAGAAGAGATGGACATCGAAGAAGATGAAAACGATGCTCACCACATGGAAGCTCACTCTCATGCACCGGTGAAGGCAGCAGATGCGCTGATTGGTAGAAAACCACTCCCTATGGGCATTGACCTGTCTAAAGTCGGCCGCAATGACGATTGCCCTTGTGGCAGCGGAAAGAAATTCAAAAAGTGCCATGGGCAATGACAAAAAAGACCTGACCGGGATTTTTGATTTGCAACGCCTTCAAGCAGAAGATCCTTCTGCAGTTGCCGAGAATACCGAGCAGGACCCTTTTGCCGTCAACGAACTCAAAGAAGTTGAAACGATCGACTCCTTTGATTCGATCGATCAAATCGGCATGATGGACCATCCTGCCGAAGAGCTGCCGGTAGAAGTGTCAGCACCGTTTGAGGAAGCGGCAACTGATCCGTTTGCTGTGACTGAATTTGAAACACCCCCTGAGACCATTGAGGCCTCCTCAAACGATCCGTTTGCTGTAACTGAATTTGAAACGTCTTCTGAGACCATTGAGGCTTCCTCCGTGGTGGATTCAACTCCTGAGCAATCCTACACCGCCCCCGAAGAGGCACCGATTACGCCTTTGATGGCTGTGAAAAATTACTCTGAACGCAACAGTGGCATCACCGGTTCGGCGACCAAGGTGTTTTATCCGTTTCACTTGAGAATCAATGGAACCTTCGGGCCATTCGAACGCGATAAACTTTTGATGTTCATTACCGAGAATCCGATCGGACTTTCCTCGAGCGAACTCGATTTGCAACTTCAAGCAGGCAAGGTTTTTTTACCGAGAATCAGTGAGTTCTCGGCCATCAAACTCATTCAAGACCTTCGGGACTCGGGACTTTCGTTTAAAATTCACCCTTCTGACCGTGATGAAGCCGAAGCAACCCGTGAATCACCCTCTACCTTTCATTATCAAAACGCGGCCACTGAAACCTCGAATCAAACATCAAACGAGATTCCGGTTTTGCATGCACACACAAAATTTGAAAAACCATTTCAAGAAATCGAAGAAATCAGTGTCGTTCAATTTGTACGCACCGACATGCTTGAAGTTGAGAATTCGCCCATCATTCAAGATGTGATCGAACGCATGACCGAAGTATTGAAACAAAAGGCGCGGCTTAAGGGCGGCAACGCCCTCATGCATTTGCAAAAAGAAATCACTCCGCTTCGACTTCCATCTCAATACCAAATCTCACTGAAGGCAAACGTGATCCGACTCACATGAAATTCGAATTACCCTTTTCAAAATTCCAATCAACCGGCAATGACTTCGTTCTAATCGATGCCCGAGACCCCCAGATGCGCAATCATGTACTTTCGCTGACTCGTGCGGAAATCGCTCGAATCTGTGATCGTCGCTTTGGCGTCGGTGGTGACGGTTTTATTCTTCTCCTTGCGCATCCAGAATATGATTTTGAAATGCGCAACTACAACTCTGATGGCGGTGAGTGCACCATGTGCGGAAATGGAGCCCGTGCGCTTGTCCGATTCGCCGAACTTCAAGGCATCAAGCGTGATCATTACCGTTTTACTGCAATTGATGGCGAACATGAAGCAAAGGCAGAACCAGGTCTGATTCATATCAAGATGAAAGATGTTGAATCAGGCGTCCCAACGACCGCTGGAATGACCTTTGATACCGGCTCTCCCCACCTGATCCGCATGGTCACCGACCTCACCGATTTTCCCGTAGTTGAAGAAGGTCGAAAGCTTCGCAATTCACCACAATTCATGCCAGCAGGTATCAATGTCAACTTCGTTGAAAAGGCAAATGGACAAACTTTCATTCGCACTTACGAACGAGGCGTTGAAGATGAAACCCTCTCTTGTGGAACCGGTGTGATCGCCGCGGCTCTTGCTACAAGCGAAAAATCAGGTGAAGTCACTATTCAAGCCCGAGGCGGCCAATTGAAAGTTAAATTTGAAAAAGACGGTGAAGCCTTTCGCAACATCTGGCTTATTGGTCCTTCTGAAAAAACATTCGAAGGTGTCATACGATAGGAGAAATCATGCAAGAATACCTGGCAAGACTTGAAAACATCGATGTACTGATCCGACAATACCTGCTTCCCTTCTCCTTCAAGATTCTCGGTGCTATTTCCATCTGGATCATCGGCGGATTTCTCATTCGCATTACCCAACGACTGATTCGAACCGCGCTGAAAAAACGACTGGTCGATACGACCCTTGTCAACTATGCGAATGCCACTTCATCGTTTTTATTGAAGGCATTTTTGATTCTGGCCATTCTCGGTGTTTTCGGAATCGAAACCACCTCCCTTTCAGCACTCCTTGCTGCAACGGGTGTGGCAATCGGTATGGCCTGGTCAGGGTTACTCTCGAACTTTGCCGCCGGAATTTTCCTCATCATTCTTCGACCGTTCAAGGTAGGTGATGTGATCACTGCCGCTGGAATCTCAGGAACAGTCCGCGAAATCGGCCTTTTTGCAACCACCATCGACAACGCTGAAAACCTCAAGGTTTTCGTTGGGAACAATAAGATTTTTTCCGATAACATTCACAACTTCAGCGCCAACCCTCATCGGGTACTCTCAATCAAGATTCAACTCGCCGCTTCGAATGAACCCATTCAAGCCATTCAAAAATTCACAGACCAATTGAAATCACTTCCGAATCTGAAACTTCCAGTTACGGGTGAAATTACCGAATTCAATCCATTAGGCGTGGTTATTACCATGAAAACCGGTTGTATTCAGAGTGATCATGCATCGCTGATGACCACTGCGAACCAAATGATTTTTGATGTCATGAAAAAAGAAAATTACATGATGCCGAATGCAAGCGCGATTCTGGTCAACCGGTAGGAGCCAGTCTCAGAACCCGGTTCTCGATATCAATCACAATTGCCGAACAATCCTCACCCGGAAACGTCTCACCGTCGACTAGCTTTGACTTGATCCTGAAACTCAGTTCATTCACCATGGTGAACGGATCTTTGTCCATCTGATTACGGAACATCTGACGAAGAAATGACTCGCCACCAACCCCACCGACAAAACCATCTGACAACAGCACCAAACGGTCTTTTGGGTTCAATACCAGTACTGATTCTTCATGATGAACCGGCGGTTGTGCTGAAGTGATTTTAGAACCTTGCTTCAGGAATGAATCGCATTTTCCATCTTGAGATACACGAAAAGCTTCAATCGAACCATAAAGCTGATAATGAAGCGTGAAATCTTTTCGATTCAACCGCCCAAAAAACAGGCTTAAGCTTTCCTTTTCACCCAGCGCTGTTTTCAAATCACTATAGATCTTTTGAATCCATTCAGAAGTGCGCAGTTGATTTTCATTCGCGATCTTCGCTGAATTGGAAAGAATCATTCCAAGCAAGACACTCGAAAGTCCATAGCTTGAACTGTCAGCAAGAAGAATATTCACGTAGTCTTTCTTGTCTGATTCGAACAAATCGAAATAGTCTCCTCCGGGCTTCAAGCCGGTAAGGTGCTTGCTGTTTACTTTGAGGCCCTTCATGCCGATAAATCGTCGCGGTGTTTTGGCAGACAGGATT
This sequence comes from Nitrosovibrio sp. Nv4, assembly GCA_943327105.2. Lineage (GTDB taxonomy): Bacteria > Bdellovibrionota > UBA1018 > UBA1018 > CAIMNF01 > CAIMNF01. The sequence continues at coordinate 1,419 of CALPVV020000055.1, read as the reverse complement.
CTCTCCAGAACTTCATTGGCCAGATCCAGCTCTTGTTGTGTCGATTGCACTTCAACGCGGGCAAAATGTGCTTTGCACTTGCTTAAAAGCTCTACCAGTCTGAAAGGAGCAACCAGAAGATCATCAACCAACCCCAAGTCTCTCACATCTGGCAATAGTTCATTTTCATCAACCACGAGTAGATAAGATCGACCAACACGGTCCTGAGTATCAAGCCACTGCTGCCAGCCTTTTCGTCTGACATCGATCAACCAGATTTCTCCGATCTCACCCGTTGAATAATGAACCTTGTTTCCAAGTGCAGTGCCGGCAATTTTTTGAAAATTGCGGATCTCAGTTACCCATTTCGCCTCTGTTTCAGAATCTTTTGCAAATACAGACCAACTGATCATCGCTTGCTCCCTACTTCCTGTAATTCACCATCCGCTTTTTTTGCCTGCTCATACAACATCACTTTGTACTGAAGTGCGTACCGGGTATCCCAGGAATCACCGTACGAAAAAGGACTTTTCTCTTTATAATAGGCCAGATTGATCTCGCCATTTTCACTTCGATATCCCAGACCCGCCGAAAAATTCGCAATCCCGGTCATACCACCACGAAAACTGATACTACGATTGAGCGCCAGATCAACGCCCATATTGATTCGTTCAAAATAACTAGGGAATGAAACATGATTGCCCAGATCTCGATATTCCAAATACCAGTGAGTCTTTAAATTTGAAGTGATTTTGACCAGAAAATCAAAAGATGCATCTACGCTCATGTTTTCGGAAGCAAGCGTTCCGCTGAAGTTGGTTCCGCGACTGAGCAATCGTGAACCTGTAAAATGCAAACCACCCAGGTTTCTTGCAATCACACTCAAGGAAGGAAGATAAGTGAATGGGAGAGAAAAGTTGATACTGACGTTGTGGGAAAGACCACTACCTTTTGACAAACCACTCAAATACGAAGCGCTTGAATCGGAAGTTGCCGTTGCCGTACCGGAAGTTTCATTCACGTATTGTAAGCTATAGCCTACTCGAATGATATTTCTTGCCAGACCGAACCCGTAACCAATGGTTGGAATGAACTGACTGACAGCCTGATAGCTCGCCGTAGTTCCATCTGAGATTGCACGGGAATGCTCTTGCCAAAGAAAACCGACAGCAACCCCACCCCAGGAAAAAGCTGTTAAATTCGAACCGCCAAGACCAAAAGGTGAACTCGTATTGCTATTCATGGTAGACGAGATTCCACCAAGAGTCGTGCTCCCCAGCAACGCGGTTCCTACGTTCGAAACCAGATTGCTATTCATCGAAAAATTTAGATTCAGTGGTTCTGCACGAAAGCCTTTGAAGCGCGCCAATCCGGCAGGATTGTTCATCATTGCATTTCCCAGTTCGTCGGTATTTGAAAGCACTCCACCACCCATGGACT
>CALPVV020000054.1 GCA_943327105.2 Nitrosovibrio sp. Nv4 | reverse complement strand
ATGGCGCCTGCTTCATGATTCCGTTCCATGCTGGCCCGGTCAAGATTCATGCTTGAGATGGCGGTAACGGTTCGATCAATATACGCCTGTTTTGCATGCATGTAATTGAAGTGTGTCCATGCTCGCATTCCGGTGTTACGCATGACTTCAATAAGGTTTTTACGGTGTTTTGAAGCTGTTTTTCTTGGTTCGAAACCGTAAATTTTTTTCCATAATCGAAACTTCAGGTTTTTTCCGTATTGATAAGCACGAATCATCGCCTCACGCATGGCGATGGTGAATTCACCATTACCACCATCGACACCGTTTAAAATCAATTCGGCCTTGATGTTATTTTTATGAACCGCTTTTTGTATGGAAGCAAAGAATGGATTTTCGGGAGTAAAGCTCAGTTCAGGACTGGATAGTAAAATAGAGTGGGTGGCTACTTCGAAATGAGATTGAAGTGTGTCTGCAATCAGGGAATGAGTAACGCCAGGGCGTTGAACCAAGGCACGACATGCACCATTCATGCGCTGATTGCTATCGCTTAATCGTGAACGGTAAGCAGATTCACCCCGAATACCAAGAGCTCGCTGATTTGTTTTCATGGCTTCAAAATCGTTTCTGAGGGGCTCAAGAATTCGATTTCGTCGCCCTCGATAATCTTTCCAAAGGTCAATAAAATGAACTGAGAAATCAGTCGCAATCGGCCCAGATAAAAGTAAGTCAGTATCTCGGTTCATGCCGTTCCAGCCGGTTGAATCATTTTCATACTTAATGATGTTTTGACCACCGACGATGACTTCTTCAGCGTCGCGCACCCAGAATTTATCATGAAAAAAAGAAAGAAAAGAACGAAGCTTCCATTTGTCACTGACTAAAACGACATCGATTCCAGCACGGCGAAATCGGTGGGTGCATCTTGCAAAAGGAATGCCCATGTAAAATCGTTCCATCATCAATGTCACTGGAATTCCGTCAGCGGCTTTATCAATGAGCGCTTGAGTTAATTCTTCTGAACTGGAATCACAGGAATAAGCCATTACGGCACCGAAAATGAACTTTTTAGCAGTCTTTACTAGCCTTACTTTTTCCTTGATCGAATCGCCGTTGAAGAGCGCTTTCGGGTGGTTTTCAAAGGTAAGTTCAGTCGCTGTATCGTGATCGATTTTTTTCTGAAAATCAGAGTCAAAAAAAACACTGTTTGAGGGGCGGGGGAGTTTGGGGGAAAAACCACGATAGTACTCACCTATATTTAGTTCGGCTTTTTTTACCGGCGGATGATTCAACGTCATCCATCCTGACAGATACCGATAAGGCGCTTCATGTCTTTGATGAAATTCGTCAAAACGGAGTTTCGAATAAAAAGAGACTTTTGCATCAAGCAAGTCATCAGCGTTCATGAATTGTTTGAACCTCATGACATCGAACCGGAACAGATCCTGGGTGTATTGAAGATCGAATTTATGAATGCCAATTGGTGCAAACGAACCAAGCTGATTCAATTGAAATGTTACATCTGAAGTTGAACTAGTTTTTTCTTCATCAGGCACAATGAAATTGCCGTAGATGCTGGAATAATAATTCACTAAATCAGGAAGCCGATAATCTTGTGCAAATGCCTGCGGCATTGAGCTTAGAAAAAGATTCAGCAGCATGAAGATGGTAACCAAGAGGCATGACCGCATGACAGCAGATATATCGATTTTGCTCAAAAAATGGGGTTAAATTAGCTTAAAGAGGCCGTCTGAGTTTTGACCATTAAGGTCTGATAATGATTATTATGTAAACTGGGTACTTTAAAAAAGCCTTTAATAACAAATTAAACGAGCTTCATTTCAATAAAAAATAACTGATTAAATCATAAATAAACGTTGTTTAAAAAATATAGTGATGATAGTTGATTACTTTAACTAAAGGGAGAATTTATGAAGATCATCACTAAAGTGGTAACACCACTATTGTCACTCAGCCTGCTTTTGCCACCAAGCGTATTCGCAACTGGTAATGACGACATTCGCGGACAAATGCGCCAAGCAGACCGCGCTGCAACTCAAGCACTCAATGAATTACAACATGCCGGTACCGAGTTTTATCTCGATGCACAGAAGAAAAAGCCAGTTGACCCACGTGAATTGATGAATCATTCAAACAACGGTTCTTTTAAGGTCTATGCAGTTTCACCATATGACCGTGAACTGAATGCCCGTGTTGCATTTTCTCAATCATTCAAGATCACTGAAGACGGAAAACTGAGATTGACCATTGAAATCCTGAAAAATGAAGCTCACAACATGGTTTCATATCCGGTTCGCGCAGTTAAAACCGTAACTGTTTATGGTAATGATGCGAATACAACTAATATTGAAACCTCTCGCGCCATTCAAGCAGCGTTGAACATCGCTAAGAATCAGATGACTCTATCTGCTAACCGCGCCAACACACTTGAAAAATTCGCTTCTAAAGCTCTTAATCTGTTTTTCCCATCAGCGAATGCAGGTATTTTGAGTTTTGCCAAAAACGTGATCATGGTCACTGCAGGGATCATCATGGTCAGAACCGGGTTTCACTTTCTTTCTGAAGATGGAAAAGCTGAAATTAGCGGGATTCAATACATTCTCGGTTTTATGATCATCGTGATGGGTTTCAAGCTGGCATCAACCGGCCTCGATGGCCTGACCTCCAAGCCTAAAGCCACAAAATAAAATCAATTCAATAAACGATTTAAGGCCGCAGATGATTCAACTGTTGATTCATTTGCGGCCTTTTTCATTGTCAAAAATTTGACAATCCAACCATAGAAACTTGAGAATAATACCCTGCTTACCGATAAGAAACCGTGGGTTTCCTGAATATTACTAGCAGCTTTCTGCGTACTCCGATTCTATGCGTGCTCTTGTTCGCTACCGCACCCTCGCAATCAAATGCCGTCATCTGTAACCCGATCGAACAGCTGCGTTCACTTTTCAGAAAAGATAAACCGTTTGATCGTGATGCCTACCAGCTTCGGGTAGAAGAATTTGAGAAAGCCATTCTCAATAACAAATGGGAAAAAGTGGAAAAGCTGTCATCGATCGATCAAGTCGCACTGATGGAAGCATTGACTAAATCGAAAGGTCGAAACCCTCTTGATCTAGCCGATTTATTGCAAAAAGACCCGAAAATCAGAAACCAGGTTCTGAACATTGCCAAAAAAATAAAATCAAAGAATGGTTATCGACTCAGCAATTTGAATCAGGGTTTTGATCAATTGTTTGAAGTCATCCACCCGAAAATCAAGGGTCTACCCTTCTTCAAATGGAAAACAAAAAAGAACAAAGTCATTGATCAGTGGATCGGTCATGAACTGGGCCGTCGGGACCTGGAAACAGCTGCGCGTAATCTAGGCATCCTGAAAGGTGAAAACGCGATTGAGAAATTTCGCCTGTGGAAGGAACGCCATTCTAATGCGATCAATATTTCAATCAATGCATCGCTAAACACCGCATCTCTTCGGTACCTTGGTGCTCCCGGAATGTTACCCAAGGTAAAATTCTTCAGGGCAAATGAAGACCTGATCCGTAAAATTGAAAAAGAGGGCCTTGAAAGCATCAAACCAAGCCTCTATGCCCATTACCAAAACGCAGCCACAGCGCATCTGGTATATGAATCAATAAAAAAGAACTACATTCGTGCATTCAAAGGCATTGCGCTTTATTACCTATATCATCATTGGCGTGAAACGAAGGGACAATTGAACCTAGTATACAACATCGGTAAAAACTCGCTTGAATCACTGTTCCTCAGTGACGAAGAGTTGCAAAAACAGGTTGATCAAACCTTTTCTCTCGACCGGGCCCAAGAAGAAGAAATCATCAACACCCTGCAAACCATTGCGGAAGAACAAAACGGAAAACTGGCTCCGAATGACATCTGGAATCAGGTCAAAGCCCATTTGGAATTGACCGTAGATGATCTGAAACCTGATTTTACGGGAAAGAACAAAAGTAAACCGACAAATCAAAAAAAGGCAGTTACCGACCAACAGATCACAATGACCTCGATGAAGATCTTGAACGAACTTGTCGATGAAAAATCTGTTTCTCCGTCCATTTTGAAAAAGTATGAAGAATGGCTAAAGAATCGGAAAGGCCGTTAAGAAAGCTTAACTCAAGAATCAGTCTCATTAATGCTATCTTTCGCCCCATGAAAGCACTCTCGGCGATCTTGTTGTTGTTTTTTTACTCATTTTCATCTTTTGCTGAAACCTTGTGTTTTACCAATAACCAATTATCAACTGACTTGGCACTTGGTACCAAGGTTCAGGGCCTGAAGGAATTGGAACCAAAGGCATTCACCGATGATGGCGCGAATACCTGCTTTGATCGCAACTTAGTTGGTGAAAAAAACCTCACTGATTTTGATTATGTCCGAGACTGGTTTTTCAAACGCTATGGACTGGGCGGCGACATCATTCTCAGAAACGATGATCAACCGTTCCGTACCAAGTTCATCAGGGGTTTTTTGATTACTGAAATTCCACAATTTGCAAGTCTTGGTATTTTGTTATTGCTCCCCTCATCGATTTCTCAGTGGCCAGAAGACCCTCTCAAAGACGGATTAAATAACTTAAAACGTGCTTATACAAAACCTCCCGTTTGGGATGGTGACAAATGGTGGGTGAATGCTGGTCATCCATTAGCCGGAGCCATTTATTACAATATGGTTAGAAGCCAGGGCGCCACGCCGTTGCAGTCTTTTTTATTTTCAACCTTTCAATCAGTAGCTTGGGAATACGGTATCGAAGCCATCGCAGAACAACCCAGTATTCAAGACCTATTGTCTACGTCACCTGTTGGTGCGCTCATTGGTGAACTTCAACATCAGGCAACTCTCAAAATGGCCAACAATGGCTTTAATAAAGGTGAGCGAATACTCGTTCTCATCTTGAATCCGTCTTATGTAATCAACAACGGATTCAAGGTGAAACGCCGACCAAATCCGTGGGGTTTGTAATTTTTTCCGGTGACCAAATGATCCCAACCCCTTTAAAACAGGTTTAAATACGCCTCAGCACACAGCCGTACCTGGCATCGTTTTCGCAACTTACTCTGATGTGTGAAGGACTCACACGGCATTTCGCGCGGCGTGCTTTTTGACCGCGCAGTTCCAGGAGGAAATATGCAAAAAAGAAAACCAACATCCACTGATCTTCAATTATCTCTATTCGAAGATCCGAATCTGATCCGGCAATTCAAGGAACCCTCCGTCCTGGAATTCGTAAGGGCAAGATTTGAATACGGCCCTGAAATGACGAAAGAAGAATACAAACATTTCGTAAAGGTGCTAGTCAATGCCTCGATCAAACGCATGGAGTAGAGCGCCTCCCCCGCCCCCTGACATTCTTTTCTAAAAACTAGGGTTTTGATGTGTTTTTTTAAATGGCTCCTCATTTCTGAAATGGGGGGCCATTTGTGTTAAACCGACCTGTATACATTCGCGATAAGAAAAGTTATCGCGAATGAACCCAATTTTAAAAAATCAAAAATGCAAAAAAAGGTGTTTCGAGGAACCCCCTGAACGGCACCAGAAGCACCGGCTATATATGTGTGAAGTGGAACGATACAAGAGCAGTATTTGTCTTATTTTTCGGAAGGCCTGCAATATCGGAAAGTATTGGTAGAACAATGCAAGTTCCCCTGTTGTACATGCGCCGATTGCCAGGTGTTGACGAATGAACTTTTGAGCCCCAGGTTTTCAGCGATGTCTTTTTTGAGGTAATCACTGAATATACTGTTTTTCTGTTCGGGAAAAATCAGGGTCTGATTCAGCGATACCGAATTGGTCGGATTCGGATTGATCGAACTTCCTGAACGCGGGTCAATCTTCATCTTGAATAGTGAAACCCGATCCCGATGAGGAATGAGGTTCATTTCATCTTCCGTGAAGTCCGCCCTTTTCTTTTTCAATGTTGTTCCATCAGCCAGTCTTACTGAAATGATCTCATCAGAGTTGATCAGCTCACTCTTGACGTTACCCCGGAACAGATTCGGAACGGACAAAACCTTAATGTTCGGGCAGCCATTTTCCGCTGATTTTTTCTTGATTTCTTTCTCAGCCTTGATCATCTCGTCTTCTACGAGCATGTTGAAATCATAGAGTTCGTGATTGAAGTTGATGGCGTCGTAAGCTTCCTGATTGCTCATTTCATTGCACGGAGAAATAACCGTCCCAGTTTCAATAATGATGTCCGCGCTTGCGTTTGAAACCAAATCGAACCATCTGAGTAGCGATGCGCCTTTCAGTGTCTTGGGGGCTTCACTTGCTGGAACCGATCTCATACGGCTTCTGTTTCTTTCAAGACTTTCACGAGTGTCGCAAACCAAAGTGGCTGTATTCCTGTCTCCTTCATTGAGTTCCAAGAATTTTTTCTGCGCGATCTCAGGCTTGTTCAATGAAGACTGAAGCAAATCGAGTGCTTTTTTCGGACTCGCTCTCAGTACGGCGTAATTACACGGCGGCTTTGCTTTTGAATCGGGTACCACTGAAAACGCCTCATCGACATGCCCGACCTTCAACCAAGAAGCAGGAAGTTTGACTGCATTTTCAGGCTTACCTCTGCAAAAATCATTGAGGCTTTCTTCAGGAATGGTGTCCCCTACCATGCACAGTCCGCCGGGAAAACCCTCGAGGTTGCCGCCGAAATAATTGGTCTCGTATGCTTCCTTTAGGGTTTCAGGAAGGTTTTTGCCGGTTTTGACAAAAGCATTGCAAAACACTTTTCGATCATTGAGTTTGTTGGCCAGCTGATTGAAATATTGCTGATCATTGGTGATATTAACTCTGTCTAAAAGATAGTTGTTGATGGGGCGCATTTCAGGAGCCCCCGTCGCCGGATTGAATTCCGGTTGAACAAAATCTTGCTGCCATTGATAACCGGTTCCAGCATCAAAGTGAATGAGTCTTTGTTCGATTTCCGCTGTTGAGAATCCTGATTTTTTGAGGGTTTCTTTTAGATTGTCATATTGTTCGACTTTCCAACCCGAGAGCACAATCGTGGTTGGTTTTCCTGCCGCAAACGCCTTCTGGGCAAAATCAAGCCCCAACTGGTCTTTTCCCTGACCGGGACCAACCGTGACATAAGCCGCAGGATAACGATCATCCAATGCCTGCGTTTTTCCCCTTGGACAAGCGGGCACATTTGGGTCTTTCGTATCTATGCATTGACCGAATGCGGTTGCACTGAAAATCTGCAGGCTGCTGAAGAGCAGGTACATGCCATTCATGGCCATACCCCTTTTTTGAGCTTTTCATGCGTGAGTTTCACCATTTTACCGTCGAAGAATGGCGACTGATCCCGGGCTAGCGGGTAATTCACCACCAAATCTTGATTACAAACAAAACCTTTTTTACCCTGTTTGGCTTCAACCGCAAGAGTGCTGGAATTTTTGAGCCTGCCGACAACGATAGTGTCACCGACACAGTTGATCTTTTTCAAAAGAAATTCGGCATTGGCAATCATGGCTCCCGGAGAATAATTGAAATCTCGGATCTGGTAACTACAACTGAACTTCTTACCGGAAAGAATTCCATCGATTTGCACTTTACCCATGTAATCAATCGTCGTGATGAAATGAATTTTCGGTTTCGCATCCAGAAAAAAATTACAGCGAACCAGATGATTGCCAGCAAGAGCAGGAGAATTGTGAAGGATAATGAGTAAAATGCTAATCAGCATCATAATTATGGTAACAACCTGTTCGGCATTTTCAATTCTTTTTAAGGCGCTGTCAGTAAAATGACTTAATCCGAATTCACGGGTAAAACCCTTGGAATCGCGCCGTAAGAAATAGAATGAACTGCCGACTTTTCAAGCGCCGTTTTACGTTTGTCGTAACGGGTGATCATGGTTGTCGTTGCCCAACCGGCGAATTCTTGAATCGCTCGATCTGGAACATTATGATCGCGGGCATTTGAAATGGCTGTTGCACGGCATGAGTGGGGTGAAACCCTTTTTTTAATTCCGGCTTCACGCGCGTATTTTGTAACAATATAAAAAATCATGGAAGGGTCTAGTGGCTTTTTAGAGTCTCCGGTCCGGTTATTTCTTACCGGTGTAAATAAATAACCGTCATTCCCCTGCTTTTTAGATGTCATTTTAAGGTAGTGCTGAATTGCATTCCAGACCGGCACCAGCAATACAACAATGCGTTCAACGTTCCCCTTACCCGTCAACCTTAGAAAATGATGGCCACGCTCGAAGCCAATGTCATTCAGCTTAAGCGAACACAATTCAGAACGTCGAAGGCCACAGTAAAACAGGGTCATCAAGATTGCATAATGCATTGACCCCGAACGGGTGTGCAAATCAGGATGCTTCAGTACTTGCACCACTTCATCATCGCTGAAACCAATCGTGGTTGATTCGCGTTTTGGGTTCAAGAAGCGTACGTTCTCGGCAGGATTCTTGGTAAGAATGCCGTCTTCAACCAACCATCTGAAAAAAGTTCTTAGTGTCGCCAAATGACGATCAATGGTGGTGTGCTGAAGTTTTTCACCAAGCAAGTGGTCTTTGTAACCAATGACATGGGCGCGATTCAATGACTCGGGCCCGACGCGGGCTTTACGCAATACGAGGTATTTGAAAAAACGATTCAAATCTTTTTCATAAGCTTTACGGGTATGAGGTGAACGCAAATCTTGAAAAAAGGCGTGAATGCTTCCCTTCAATAAATGGCCTGGATTGACCAAATCGCCCGATTGAATAGTGAGCACAGGAACTTGCGCAGCATCAGAAGAAGTTTTCTGCGAACGCACCACTTCGACCTGATGGACGATTTGTTTGGAAATTTTCTTCTGAACAGGACGTACGGATTCATCGGTTCGCCCAAAGAGACGAACCTTGCGAGTAAAACTTCGGGAAAGCGTTTTTTTGAACTTCTTATTGGACTTCTTACCGAAGCCTTTAAGAAGTAGCGCGCCGAGCTTTGCCATTTCGAGTGGACTTTCCTTTTCCCTTTGTTTTGGATTTCGATTTTTTTACTGAATTCATGAAGGTCTTGATTCGTTTTGCATCCAACGGCGCGCCGGGCATACCGTTCTTACGCAGAGTAGAACCAACAATGATTCTTAACTCAGAAGGGAATGTCGGCATTAATTCAGGGGTTGATCCGCTTCCCAGATAAACAGGCACGCCAACATGTTTAGCGGCAGCAAGAGCTTCTTGAATGACTGCCAGATCTGGTGCTCGGCCCGTAGTATCACCACTGATGATGATTCCATCGGCGCCACCCCTACCCGCTGTTTCTTCAATGGCGATAGCCAAGTTGCTTGAAGAGAGTGATTTGGCATGCTTTACATGGACATCGGCCAAGATTTGAACACTTTGGGCATTGAGACGAATGCGTTCACGCATGAGATCGGCAGCTTGGCCCTCAATTAAACCTTGATCGGTTGCGGTCACGCCAGAAAGTACATTTACACGAATGAAATTTGCACCGGTCACTGCGGCAATCGCCAAAGCCGAAAACGCATCGTTGCGAAGTACGTTGATTCCGATCGGAAGCTTGCAAGTTTCACGAACCGCTGCCGCGATCACTGACATGGCAGCAATGGTTTCGGGTTTGACTTGGGTCTTATAAAAAGGGGCATCACCAAAATTCTCAAGAATGATTCCATCAAAACCACTTTTGGCTAATTGCCTTGCCTCTTGAACCGCCCAAAGTCCTGCTTCTTGTAAAGCCTGAAACGGATGAAGATCAGATGCCTCTGGTGAACCCGGTAATGGAGGAAGGTGAATGACTCCGATTAGTTTTGGAAGCGATGGTGAGCGTTTCGATTTCATAGGTGAATCATAATCAGAAACCGATACCGTGACCACAATAAAGAAAACATAAAAAAAGCCCCGATGATTTCTCACCGGGGCCTAAACTTTCATTTTTTTGCTTTTGTAAAATCAGGGATCAAAGATGAATTAACTAGAAGAGCCCGAATTCAACAATAGCTCAAAATTACCAGTATTTCTTGTCAGCGAAAATTTCTTTAGTCGCTTTAGGGAAAGACCAACGTGGTTTTTTAGACTCTGGACGTGCCTTGATAGTGATTTCTTCACCAGTGAAAGGGTTAACGCCTTTTCCAGATTTGCGAGCTTTAACATCGCGACGGCCAAGAACGCCGATTACTGGAAAACGAACGCGTTGGCCAGAAGCAGCCATTTTCGCGCCAGTCATGAATGAAGTTTCAATTGCGTTCTTGAGTTCAGAACGTTTGATCTTGATTTGACCGTTTTTAGCAGCAGAAGCAATAGTCAAAATTGCTTCATGAAGGTCGTTAATCAAAGAGAATTTGCCACCTTTTTTAGGAGCAGTTTTCTTTGCAGTCTTAGTTGTTTTAGCAGCAGTTGCTTTTTTTGCAGTTGTTTTCTTTTTCATAAAATTCCTCCATAGGAATTGGGTTACTAATATGAATACAAGAGTAGTGCTTTTTTGAGCTTTTACAACACTTTTTTGACGTTTTTATTAGAAAAAAGTTATGATCAGAAACATGAGCACACTTCCATGCGGTAGAAAAAAGCCATCGAACACACCGAAAAACACGCAAAAAACCGCTGAATGGAAGGTAGTTTTGGCTCGTTACCTGAAAGATAAAAAACTACGTGCAACCACTCAGCGTGAGCGGGTCGCCGAAATGATTTTTATAAAAAAGAGCCATTTTGACGTGCAAACCCTGATCAAGGAAGTTCAAACAAAGCACCCTGAAATTGGTCCGGCCACTATTTATCGAAGTGTAAACACCCTTTGTGATGCCGGATTATTGCAAGAAAGCCTGCAAAGTAATTCAGGAGTCACTCTTTATGAGGCGATCGAGGAAGAACACCATGATCACATCGTGTGCCTTGATTGTGGGGAAATTTTTGAATTTCACGATGAAGCCATCGAAGACGCGCAAAATAAGGCTCTTCGTAAAATGGGTTTTCAACAAGCAAAGCACAAACACGTAATTTACGCGAAGTGCGCCCTAGTCGCTAAAAACAAAAAAGGGGAGTAACACTCCCCTTTTTCTTTCAATTTTCTATAGATTGTTAACCGACTACTTCTTCAGCGTGTCTTTCAATGCCGCCAAACCTGCAAAAGCATTGTTAAACGCCTGTTGAGGTGCTGGTTTTCTCGGCTGAGACTGCTGAGGACGTTGTTCTTGGTATTGTGGTCGAGGTGTAGGACGTGACTGAGGCTGATTTGCTCTTGGTTGAATTTGACGAGCAATGTCTCCTGCATAACTGACTGAAAGAGATTTTGGTTCTACTTTCTTGCCAGGTGCAGTTGAAGCCGCTTTCTGAGTCGGTTTCTCATCAAAACGCATGGTCAACGCCATTTGAGACTTCTCAAGATTCACTTCAAGAACCTTTACAGAAACTTTATCACCAGGACTGACAACCTGACTTGGGTCGGTCACGAACTTGTTTGTGAGTTGAGAGATGTGAACTAGGCCATCTTGATGGACGCCGATATCGACGAATGCACCAAAATTGGTAACATTGGTCACCACACCCGGACAAATCATTCCAGGAGTTACATCTTTCAATGCATTAATGTCTGGGCGGAACTGAACCGGAACAAACACATCACGAGGGTCGCGACCAGGTTTCTCGAGCTCGGCCACAATGTCTTTCACGGTGAACTCACCCAATTTTGCCTTGGCTTCTTGATTTTTCAAGAGCTCACGAACTCCTGCTGAACCAATGAGATCGGTAATCGACTTGTTCATTGATTTGGCAACAGCTTCGAGGTCAGCATATTTCTCAGGGTGAACGCCCGTATTGTCGAGCGGATTTGAGCTTTCAGGAATTCTTAAGAACCCGGCAGCCAATTCAAAGGTTTTTTTGCTGAATCGAGTCACTTCGAGAAGCTGATCACGCGTCTTGAAAAGACCGTTTTTCTCACGGTGTTCAACGATTGATTTCGCCAAGCCTTCACCGATACCTGAAACGTGTGAAAGCAAGTGAATGGAACCGGTGTTCAAGTTTACTCCAACCGAGTTCACGCAAGAATCAACCACGTAATCAAGTGCACGTTTCAATGCAGTTTGAGAAACATCGTGTTGGTACTGACCTACTCCGATGCTTTTCGCGTCGATTTTCACCAATTCCGCGAGAGGATCTTGGAAGCGACGGGCAATCGAGATCGCACCGCGAACGGTAACATCAAGATTAGGGAACTCTTCACGCGCTACCGCAGAAGCGCTGTAAACAGAAGCTCCCGCTTCGCTCACCATCACGACTGGAAGGCTTGAACTCTTGTCTTTCAATACTTGGCGAATGAATGTTTCCGTCTCACGGCCTGCAGTTCCGTTACCGATTACGATTGCAGAAACCTGACCACTTTCAATCAAAGCGCCAAGGAAGGTTTTTGCCTGATCTTTTTCATAGTCAGTTTGAAGTTTAATCACGGTATCAGCCAAAAATTTTCCTGAACCGTCGATCACTGCAAGTTTACAGCCAGTGCGAATACCTGGGTCAACACCCAATACTGGTTTTGGTCCGTAAGGGGCAGCAAGAAGGATTTTACGAACGTTTTCAGAGAAAACCTGAATGGCCATTTGATCAGCAACATCTTTCAATTGCTTATGGAATTCATTTTCAATGCTTGGAATCACGTGGGCCTTCAAAGCCATACGTGCGGCCTTTTCAACAGCGGGTTTCACCATGGTGTTATTACCCGCACCGGCTTCACCGCCAAAACGAGCCAATAAATCGGATTCAAATACAGGATCATTTTTTCCACCACCGAATGAAATCGAAAGTTCTTCTTCGATCCATCCACGACGAAGCGCAAGATAACGGTGGGAGTTGCGAGGTTCAGCCAAAGAAGAGATCTTTTCTTCGTAATCAAAGTAATTATTGTACTTTGAATTCGGCTTCACTTTGTCTGTTTTACCGGTCTTCACGCAACCGCGAGAAGTATAGGTGTCACGCACGAATTGACGAAGCGTAAGGTTTTCACTCAAACGTTCAATCAAAACATCGGTTGCACCAGCAATGGCACTTTCAGCATCTTTAAAGCCTTTTTCTTCATTTTTAAAAGTAAATGCCCAAAGTTCCAGAGTTTGACCTTCAACCGGTTGAACCGTTCCGTGAGCAACGCCCCAGATCCAGTCAGCCAAAGGCTCAAGACCTGCTTCTTTTGCCAAAGTAGCCTTGCTTTTGCGCTTTTGTTTGTATGGCAAATAAAGATCTTCAAGTAGGTTCTTGTCGAATGTCGTGCTCAGTTTTTGCTTGAGCTCGTCTGTGAGTTTTCCTTGTTTTTCAACTTCTCCAAGAATGTAGGCTTGGCGACTGAGAATCTCATCCCACTCTTCCTTAAGATCCATGACTTTTTGAATCTTCACTTCATCAAGGTTACCAGTTTGTTCTTTCCGGTATCGGGCGATGAACGGTACGGTTGCACCTTCTGATTTAAGTGCCAATACAGCTTCGATTGATTTTGGGTTGAGGCCAGCTTCGTGTTGTTGAATCCAAGTATTAAAAATCATAGTTCAGTTATTTTTTGCGGAAACGGTTCCAAAGACGGGTAAGACCGGCTTTTTCGTTATTTTTTTGAATTTCTACCAGTTTTTGCTTCTGTTCGTCGTTCAGTTCGCCCGGTGTGGCACCCTCAGCAGATGCTTGATCCAGTTGGGCATCGAGCTGAGGAGAGTTTTTAAGCATCTCCTGAAAAGATGGTGGCAACGTGCGCTGAAACTCTTCCAGCTCACGAGTCACATTTTTTCCTGACATCGCTTTCTGCATCAAACCCTGCAATCGAGCCATCTGACCTTTCGGTAAACGTTGAATTGCAGAACTGAACGTTGCAAGCCATTCAAGATCCATTTTTGAAGGATCAAAAGCAGGCATCGCATTTGCATTTGCAGAATCATCACCAGCGGCGGTATCTGTTTCAGCTGCCGGAGCAGCAACATTTCCTTGCCAGTTGGATGCATTCTCGCCATGACATTTTTTAAGTTTTTTTCCACTGCCACATGGGCATGGATCATTTCTTCCCACATTTTTAAAGTCTAAGTTTTCCATTCAGACTTCCCATGGTGCCTAAAGAAATTGGGATTGGCAATAGAGTTCAGTTTGACAATCCTTGGCTAAACTTGAGACACTAAAAATGTGAAAAAAACTTTCTTGATCTTTGGATTTTTTGCTTTTCTAAGCTCGATCTCCTACGCCTCGGAACGAAAGGGCGATATTCTCGATCAAGAGGATTACGACCCCGACACTCCCTATTACCAAATTGTACCGACCAATTGGTCTGCCGGTTTTAGAGCCGCTTTCCACCTTGTTCCGACGAAAGATTCAATTGGATCCGTTTCAGAACTCTTTTTTGAAAAGCACCTTCTTTTTCAAAAAGTCGGTGTTTTATCTCTGGGTGTTCATGCCGGTGTAGTTCCTCTTAATTTTGATCGATACGACAACGTTAAATTCGGTGGCCTGATTCGCTATCAACTTCACTTGATCAAGAACCAGATTCTAGTGCCGACTGTTGCTTTGGTTTATGACGTTTTTAGGCTAAAAAACGGAAAAAACACGGTGAATTCATACAATTCATTCGGGCCTATGTTTGGCGTTATGTTGAACCTTGGCTTTTTTGACCGCTCCACTTCTCGTGATGGTTATCAAAGCATCGGGCTGAATCGAGCTTATTTGACCCTTGATTACAGGCCAATCGATATGTCTTCCTACAATTACGCCAAAACAATTGGCACCACTACCACTACTGTACAGGGCTCCAGTTCCAGTCTTTGGTACATGGGAATTCGCTTGGAATTCGAATAACTTAATAATTACGGCTAACCTATTGACCTTGAGTCAAACCTGTACTAAAAAGATTAAACCCTCGTAGTTCTATTCTTAATGCGGTCGTGGTGGAATGGTAGACACGCACGTTTGAGGGGCGTGTGTCGCAAGACGTGGAAGTTCGAGTCTTCTCGACCGCACCATTTTAAATCTCAAAAACTCCTACAAAACTGAACACTCAAGAGCACCGCCTTTAAAGCACTGTATTTATACACAAATAAAGTGTATAAATTAAGTTGCCTATTGTGCTGCGTGCTATAGAATTGGATATA
Organism: Nitrosovibrio sp. Nv4; assembly: GCA_943327105.2. Lineage (GTDB taxonomy): Bacteria > Bdellovibrionota > UBA1018 > UBA1018 > CAIMNF01 > CAIMNF01. Next base: position 692 of record CALPVV020000054.1, on the reverse strand, counting down.
CAGGTCTTTTGCCTGTATCTCATAAGGGGGAGATCATGAAATCAATCACTTTAATGCTAATGGCTTTTTCGTTTGTAAGCACCGCTCATGCCTATAATGGCACTGTTAACAAATACTCAAGCGGCTCTTATTGCACCTTTATGAAGGGCGGCGGCCCAGTAGACCGAGAGTGCGGAACATCAGGAACCGTTTGCAACAGCGACGGAAGTTGCACTTCTGCTGGAATCAAGGGAACCGTTAAAAGGAAAAACCTGAGAGAAGCCTTTCAACAAAGATCAAACTCAAAGAACAAATAACCGTTTAACAAAATCATCATTTCCGACCTTTGCCGGATAACGTTTTCAACACTGAGTTAAAACTCTCGGCACAGGTCGGATCTGAATTAATGATTTTGATCATTTCTTGTCCCAATTTAGTGTTGTGCGCTGACCGAACCTTGTCAGCGATCAGCTTTTGAAGTGAAGGACTCTGGTCGCGGTAAATCTGATTCATCAAATTCAAGAAGCCTTGGTCGTATTTTTTTAAATCAATCGTGTGCTGAAAAAGGTTCCAGGCGAACTGTTCTTTTTTATTGTTTTGAATTGCCTTACTGATCGCGCGAAGCATGTCATCATCGTGAACCAGATCGGTATGCAGGAACGAAGCAACAGACTCAGCTGATACCCCTCCTTTTTCTATCGTAGCAATGATCT
>CALPVV020000053.1 GCA_943327105.2 Nitrosovibrio sp. Nv4 | reverse complement strand
TCTGATACCGAAGCGCACACTGATCAAGAATTATCCATTCACTGGGTGAGTGACGGGGGCGATAGGAGTCCGGATCAAATTCAATTTTTGCAGTCACCACCACCGAACGTGTTTTTGTTTCTGTCGCCGTAGTTTTCGCTGATTCAGCGTTTTCTTCCTGCAATGACTCCACCAGCGGTAATCGATTCTGATCGGCGATCTCGATCCAGGTGCGCCAATCATCAACGGTCAGCGATGGTTCCTTGCTTGAAACCTTGATTTCGCGTTTCCAGCCAAGAATCAACTGTTCTTGAGGGCGCGTGATGGCTACATAAAAAAGACGTTTACTTTCTGAAACTGCGGCGGCTTTTTCGATTTCACTCCATCGTTCGTTTTCATCGTTTTTCTTGTCGCGATTGCCGTCTTCATCACGAAAGAATAGGTGAATCCCCTCTTTGCGGTTCCAGATGAAATCGCTTGAACTATTCGGCGCTCGATACGCTCCCTCAAAATCAAGTAGAATCACACGAGGAAACTGAAGCCCCTTTGATGCATGAATGGTCATGATTCTCACCATTCCCTTTTCGGCAGGGGGTGGAATCTCTTTTTCAATGCGTTTTTCATCGATTGCCTTGAGCAGTTCTTGAACCACTTCTTCAAAGCGCTTGCCTCGAGCGGAAAGGTCTTCGGTTTTCTGCCAGAGTGTGGCGATGGAGAGTTCCATCTCGCTACCCTCTTCAAGCGAAGCCCAGATTTTTTCCAGCACTTCACCGGGACGAAGCGGTTCGCGTTCAAGATAAGCGTCTTTCAGTGCAAGAGCGATTGCATGCGTAGAATTCTTGAAAAACCGTTCGAAAAACGAGTCTTTCCAATCCAGTAGCTGCTGATCACTGACACCGATCCAGGGTGCACGAAGTGCGGTGACTTGCGATTGGGTATGGTTTGATGAACACCAACCTTTCAAGAAGGCGACAAGTTCAAGCACCCGCGGGTCAGAATAAAAACGACCACCGCTTCCGAGCAAATAGGGAATCTGCATTTCATCCATCGCGTTCAAGTAACGCTGGGTTTTTTCCTTACCCACGGAACGAGCAAGAATGACATATTCGGAGAGGTCGACACCTTCGTGTTCCTTCTTTTTCAGAAAACGTGCAAGAGTCTGTTCATCATCGAGCAACAGCTTGAAAACGCGGTCTTCGGCGTAGTCGGCGACATCCCTACCCGGTTGAAGAGCCTCATAATCAAGACCTGATGCTTTGAAAATCGGGGCACAGACGTCATTGACGAAATGAATGATGGCCGGAGAACTGCGGTAATTGATATCGAGCGGATAACGTTTCGGCAGCTTCTGCATCAAGTCTTGAAACACGCTGACGTCGGCATCACGAAAACGATAGATCGATTGTTTTGGGTCGCCAACAATACAAAGATTCGAGTAACCGGGTTTAACGATTTTTTCTAGAATTTCCCCTTGAATCGGGTTGGTGTCTTGAAACTCGTCAACCATCATCAAGTCAAAACGCTCGTGATAATGCTGACGTACTTTTTCATTATTCAATGCTGAACGCGCAAATCGCTCAAGATCGTTGAAATCAAGTGCTCCAGCCTTCATTTTCCATTGTTGAAACCGGTCTTGAACGGAAAGAAAAACAAGCCAAAGGTCTCGGAGTTCGGAGCGATTCGGCAAAAGCGCTTCAATGCGTTCAGCAACACCGAATGAAATCAAACTTCGCAATTGCTTGAAGTTCGCCTCGAGCTGACCTTTTGAATAGCGTTCCAGCAATCGCTGGGTGGCTTCTGAAATTTCCTGGTTCTCGTTACGGGTCCAAAGAATGTAAAGACTTCGCTCCCACAAACTTTCCGACTCTTCTTGCATGATGATGCGTTCACCCCCATGCAAACCAGCTTCGAGCGGGAACTCTTGAATGATGCTGAGGCAAAGACCGTGAATGGTTTTGATCCAGTGGCGGCGACTCATTTCCTGGACAAATTTTGGTTCATAGCCCGCCTTTAGAAACCCCTTCTTCAGGGATTCTTTCAAGTCGCGCACCGATTTTTCAGTGAATGAAACCGCACAAAATCGAGCATCATTTTTTTGACGAATCAGCTCGACGCATTTGGCAACCAGGGTGGTGGTTTTACCACAGCCAGCACCGGCAACCACAGCCTGCCCATGCCCAAAAGATCGAATGATTTCCAACTGCTGATCGTTCATGAAGCCATGAAGTTAACTTTTTTTGAAAAACTCTTCAAGACCATTCCCTCTGCGTAAAAGATAAGGGATAATGGTGTTAGACCATGAAAAAGCTCGGACTTCTTCTCGACGAAAGGCTTTCCCACGACCGCAAGAAAGTATTCAACCGGAATATGACCGTGTTGAAGTTCAAGTATTCGGTCGACTTCCTGCCGATCGGGTTCGATGAGTCGACCTTTCTCGATTACATTAAAAAAAGCGATTACGAAGTGGTCATGATTCCGTGGCACCAGTATCTGACCTGGAAAAAAGCTGCCAATCATCAAGGTCCTCGTGTGGTCGGTTATTTCGCCGACCCGCTCTTGCATTTTGAGTTTCAATCGATTCCGAATTATCAAAACTTCATTTTGCTCGATTTTTACCGCTTCAACATCGAAGAAATCGAGATTTTGCTGAAGATGCTCACCATTCAGACAGAAGATCTCGAATTGATCGAAGTTTTCGGCAAAAAAGCTCACTTTTACAAGCATGATTGGTTTTCAAAAGACAAAGAATCAAGCCGCTGCATTGATCATCTTTTCGAGTCCGCAATCCTGAAATCGACAACTTTTCATGATCGAATGGAAGATTTGCGATTTTATGTTACCGCCTTATGGTTAAGTTGTTTCAAGGAAAAGCACGGGTTCAATATTGAAGAATCGGTTGCACGAATCGTGATGGCGGAACATTCAAAACGCATGCTGTTGCAGTTGACCATCAACAGCACCAGCATGACTTCGAAAGATGTGTTGAAACAACTTTGGCCCACTGGTGAACACTCCACCATCTTGTTCCGCGAGCTGGCTCAGCACTCTGACTTTCTCAAGATTTTTTATTTCCCGGATTCCCGCAAACTTTCCATCACCGGTTTGTTTTTGCCTGAAAAAGTATCGCCCGTTCACGGTGGTGAAGTCCGTGGCTTTTGGATTGAAAACCGGATATAGTTTTTTTCGTGAACACCTATTTGATTCTCAGCTGGGCATTTTTTCTTGTTTCGGTCATCTGTGCGTTAATGATTACCTCGGTCAAAAATCCATTGACCCGCAAATACCGTAAAATTTTAATCTCGACTGCTTTCAGCGGATTAATTCTCGGCGTAGCCACGTGGTCGATGCCGCTGATTCTGCGCAAAGTGAACCCGATTCAATCGAAAAAAGTACCGCTTGAAAAGCTTCCCATCACCGCATGGGAAGAACCGTTGGAAAACCCGATGACCACCTTTGATTCTTCGGAAGAGATGGCATGGTTGAAAAAAATTCCAGAGTCAGTCAAAACCAAGTTCAAATACAAATTAAAACTGGCAAATGACTTCAAAAGTCCCATCACCATTCTAGAAAACGTATTCATTTATCTGGATCAAGACGGCAACATTCGCGGTTTTGACCCGTATAACGGCCTCAATCATTGGACCATCGTCACGCATATTGAAACCGTAGTTGAAATGGTGGTCGGTCAAAAACGCCTGTTCTTGATCGATACCTTGAAAAACGAAAACATCAGAATCAGCTGCATCGACTTGCAATCACCATCCATTCTCTGGCAACGCGTGATTCCAGAAAGTAAAGATGCTTCTGCTATTTTTGATTTTGAAACGCAAAGCCTGATTGTGTCGACAGCATCAGACGGCATTTGGTCTTTGAAGTCGAAAACAGGTGAAATTCTATGGAAAAAACCAGAAATCTTCACCAAAACGAAGCTTCTTCATTCCAGCAAGAACTTCCTGGCATTCGAACCACCGGTCGGTAAAAAAGTGGGCGCCTGGTATTTTATCGAACCACTCACTGGCAAAGTGGTACAAAAGCAAAATCATGTTTATGCCGATATGCTTCGTTTTATTCCCATTCCATCGCAAGAAGGCATGAAGACACTCGCTCAAGCAAGCCCGACTGAATATTTCCTGATGAACCCGACTGACTTGAGTGTGGCCTGGAACTTAACCACCACTGAACCCATTCTTTCCATTCACATCGTAGATGAACAATCATTCCTGATCGCGGCTGAAAACAATTTGCTCGAGCGCCGTAACTTAAATACCGGGGAACTGATCTGGCAAAAGAAACTGAACCAAATTAACCTTTCAAACTTGAAAGTCGATGTGAAGAAAAAGTGGATCGTTGCCCCCAGCACTGAAAGCGGTGAACAGATGGGCTTTGCTTTTTACAATCTTGAAGATGGCGGCTACCTCTTCACCGCTCAAATGACCGAGCCACCCCTTGCCGTCGATTTCTTCGGCGATTGGCTATATTTCATGAGTGAAACCTTCGTCTGGGCATTCCAGCACGAAGGCTCTACACATTAATCTTTCAAAGCCCAATCAGCCAACGCACGCACTTCTGCCGGATGATGATCAATGCGTTCGCCCATTTTCTTGCCTAGTCTGACCACCACGCGGTTCTTTTGCGGAACCACGATGATGTATTGACCCAAGATGCCTCGCGCATAAGGAATCGGCCCCTGAGGCGTGGACAGTACCCACCACTGATAACCATAGTAATTGGCGACTTTCGGTGAGGTCATTTCCTGAACCCACTGTGAAGACAAGAGCGGCTTACCGTTCCACTGTCCTTGCTGAAGAATGAATTGTCCGATCTTCGCAAAGTCTCGGGCCCGAGCATTGAAACAACAAAATGACTTTTCAACAGCGGGCTTTAAATTGGCTTCGTTCAGCTTTTCCGAGTGATCAATCGACCAGAGTGCGGTTTTTTCAGCACCGATCGGTTGCCACAATTTTTCAGAGGCATATGTTGAAAGGGGCTTATTTACGGCTCTTGCAACCAATAATCCAAGCAGCTCGGTGCTTCCGCTTTGATACTTGAAATCTTTTCCTGGTTGACGGTCTTCAACCAATCGTTGTTTCAGCGCAGTTTGAACCAACGCACCACCGTAATAAGCTTCAGTCGTGATCGAGAATGGGTTGATGTACGCTTCATCCCAGTTCAGCCCCGTGCTCATGGTCAGCAAATCACGAATCGTGATTTTGCCCTCAGGACGATCAGCCCACTCGGTGATCCAGGTGCTGATTTCACTATCCACTTTTGGAATTGCTCCATCTTGAATGGCAAAACCGGTCAGAATGGCCACGATGCTTTTTGCCATTGAAAATGATCCCGATAACTCATCTACTGCACCGCCACGATCGTATTTTTCATAAGCGATCTTACCTTGATCGATCATCAAGAGCGCGGTGGTATTGATTGAATCGAGCAATTTCTGGGTACTGGCATCGGGTGCTGAATGGGTTGCACCGGCCATTTCCCAAGGTTGAGCAACGCCAGCCTTCACTTCTCGGTTATCAAAAATCTTGTAATCATCGATGTCGGCGAAATTATGATAAAGTGACCGCGCCAGAAACGGTTTGATCGTGAAGAGCGAAATAATGAACACAAACAGAAAAGAATAAATGCCGATCTTCACTTGGCGCAGACTGATGTTCATTCCGGTGATTTCTTCAAACTTGCTGACGGGTTTTTGATCCATGATGGGCCTCGATTTCTGTTGTGACTCAACGATAAGAAAAAGCCCCCTGTCCGTCAATCACGAGAACAAGGGGCCAAAGAAATCATGGATTGGAATATCAGATCAAGAACGAGCTGGCATCGGCTGCACGCCCGTATCATCGCTGGTTTCAACAGCAGCGTGAGAGGTCGGGACGGTTCCGGTAATCTTGGCAAGCCCAACCAGGCTCATCATGCGCAGGTAAACAAACCCGATATCGAACTCAAACCAACGGTGCGCGAAGCTTGGTGACTTCGGAAAACGGTGGTGGTTATTGTGATCGAGTTCACCGGCAATGATCCAGTTCAAAGGGAAAATGAAGCCTAGGTTGTGGCTGTTATCTTTCGCGTCGTAGTTCTGGTAACCGAACATGTGAGCCAACGCATTCACGCCACCTACCGCGAAGAGCGGAGTGATCATGAAGTTCAAAACAGCAAGAATTGAACCGTAGAGTGGGCCAAAGGCGAAGATCTGAATCGCCGCAAACACTACCGGTGCAAGAAACAGGTGATCACCGATGAACTTTTCATACGCGGTTGCGTTCAAGCGCTTACGAATCTTTTGAACTTCAGGCCATGATTTAGCTTGAGTGAAGTCATGGGCGCCCATGAAAAAGACGTGCCAGAAACCCTTGTGCTTAGGGCTATGTGGGTCTTTTTCGGTGTCTGACATTGCGTGGTGGTAAATGTGAACCGCAACCCAATCCAACATGGAAAGGCTGCTGATGAACCAAAGCCAGGTCTGCATCGGGTAATCTACCAACTTACTGAGCTTTGCCGCTTGGTGCGTGTGCACGCGGTGGTAAGAAATGCTCATCGCTGAAATCGTGAGGTGAGCCATCAAAGCCCAAACCACGCCGAACTTAAGAACGGTGTGGGTGGTGAAGAAATCACCGAAAAATCCGTTGGGGCCGATTGAAGAACCGGGAATCACCAAAATGGCCAAGAGCCAAGTGAACGCCAGCAGGAAGTAAAAGACGGTATCAATGGTTTTCTGCTTAAAATATTTATTCATACATTCTCATCTGAACATGAATCGATGCCAATAAGAAGCATCGCACTGTAAGTTGATTGTAAGTCGTCGCTTTGAATTTTATAGCGCGTTAAAAAAAATCATTGTTACAATGGGGCATCATGACCACATTTCAAGTCATCATTGATTCCATCTTACGTGTCATTTCCGGAATAATTCCATTCTCTTATGAATGGGCCAATCAGATTGCCGAGCACTTTCTGCAATTCAAGGCCAAGCCCGAACTTGATTATCTGGTGACCTTAATCCTTTGCATTGTATTTTTCGCTTATTTTCGCTTCGACTGGCTTGGTTTATTTTCAGCGTTGATCAGAACACTGACTCAACCAACGAGCTTGAAAAAAGAAAATCGCACGCTTGATCAAGAAGTCCTCATTTTCCTAAGCGCGATCTCAGTGCCGGTCGCGATACTCAGAAGCTTTGTATCGCCGATGATTTCTGAAAACGAATCACTGCAATCTCCTCTTTTATTCGGCGGATTATTCTTTATTGCTGCAGGGCTCCTACGATTTTCTTATCGTTGGAACAAGCGAATCAAGGGATTGAATCACCTTCGCACCTTAGATTCCGTACCGATTATTTTGATTTCAATTTTGAGCATTCACCCGGCTTTTCCTCTGCCTTTGGTGTTCTGGGTAGGACTAGCCATCACGAATTACCACTATGAGGCTGTTTTCAAGTATTCAATGCTTCTAATGGGTGTTCAAACCCTGGTTCACTTTTTTCACCTGACCGGTAACGTTGGTTTTGCCATGGCCATGGATGCCGTAGGTCGTTTAAACGGGGTTGCAGCCCTAGTCGTCATGTTCAGCATCGCCTGGTGGATGATTATGGAAAACCTGCAAAAAACGCTTGGCGAAAACACTTTCAAATCCTATCAATGGTTCAATATTTTTGCCGCATTGGGGAGCTTTGCTTTCCACTTCCTGAAAGGTTAAGATCGGGCCATGTTGAAAAAAGACTTCATTCAATCTATCGGAAATACTCCCCTCCTTTATCTCAAATCATTATCTGAGCTCACGGGCTGTGAAATTTACGGCAAGGCCGAGTTCATGAACCCAGGCGGAAGTGTGAAAGACCGCGCAGCGCTTGCGATGATTCTGGATGCAGAAAAAAAAGGCACCTTGAAAAAAGGTGGTTTGATTGTTGAAGCGACTGCCGGCAATACCGGTATCGGCCTTGCGCTGATCGGTAACATTCTTGGCTATCGCACGAAGTTCCTGGTGACTGAGAACCAAGCAAAAGAAAAAATCGATACTCTTCGCGGAATGGGCGCGGAAGTCATGGTGGTTCCACTGGCTCCATACCCTAGCCCGCAAAACTACCGTATTCTTGCTGCCAAAATTGCAGAAGAAGAAGGTGGCGTTTACATGAACCAGTTCGAGAACGAATCGAACTACTGGATGCATTACAATACTACCGGCAAAGAAATCTGGGACCAAACCGATGGTCAAATCGATTCATTCGCTTGCGCGATCGGCACCGGCGGAACACTTGCCGGCATTTCAAAGTACCTGAAAGAGAAGAATCCGAACGTAAAAATCGGTTGTACTGATCCGGTCGGTTCTGCCATGTACAATTACTTCAAAAAGGGTGAAGCCCTACCGACTCCGGGCGATTCCATTTCAGAAGGCATTGGCCAAACCTTCGTCACTGCCAACGTGAAACCAGCGCTTGTTGATGAAGCATTTCAGTTGACTGACGAAATCATCACCAACATGGTTCATTATATAGTCAGAAAAGAAGGTATTTTTGTCGGTTCATCTTCAGGCGCAAACCTTTGCGCTGCTTACCTGATGGCTAAGAAGATTGGTCCGGGCAAGAAGATCGTCACTATTATCTGCGACTCAGGCCAAAAGTACGTCTCTAAGATGTTCAACCCGGAATTCCTCGCCAGCCGTGGCCTCAAGATCACGGGTAAAGAAGAAGACCTCTTCCCAGCGCTCAATCAGCTTCTTTAAATAAGATCATCGCTCACTTCGCAGATTAGGCATTCAGCTAACAGCTGCATAAGTTTTCGACACTTTGCTGTCGACTTCGTGGGCATGCCGTATCAACGGGCTTTGTTTACACAATTGCTATTTAAACATCATTTCAATCATTTGCGTGACTCTCAAGCCTGCCAGTGTACGAACACGTACTTTGGCACACCCCCTGCTATATATATCTGTGAGAGAAACATTTTGAAAGGAATGAGAGAGTATGAATAAGTTAGTAAAAGTATTATCAGTAGCGTTGATGTCAGTAGGTTTCGTAGCTTGCGGACCTGCAAATGGCCAGTTCGGTAACCAATTCGGTAATCAGTACGGACAAAACGGCTTCAATCAATTCGGTAACCAAATCGGACAAAATGGAATGGTTGGTAACAACTGTATTTCCCAGGGCCAACAGGCTCTTTCGATTGGTTTTAGCGCGACCGGCGCAGCTTTCAATCAAAACGTTGGGTTTTACGCTGGAAGACTTCCGCAAACTCACGCACGTTCAGGACAATACGGTAATGTCACACTTAGTGGCAACGGCATGATGAACCAAGGTGGCATCATGGTGAACAAGACTGCACAAAACGGCAGCATTCAACTTTCAGTAAACCCGCAAAACGGCGCAATCAGCGGAATGATTCAGATCAACCCGCAAGGCATTTACGCAAGCGGTATTCAGGCGACTATGTATAACAACATGGCGATGAATAACATGTATCCTCAGAACGGTATGTACCCAAGTCAAAACGGCATGTACCCGAATCAGAATATCAACATGAACTCAGGTGTGTGTGTGACTTCGGTTGGTCTTGATGTGACCTACGATGCTCCAAGCTACGGTGGATACCAAAGCATGGGTGTAGTCAGAACCGCACTGGTTTATCTCTACCTCAGCAACGGTCAAGTAGCACCAATGCCAGTAGCCCTGTAAGTTAAAAAGTTTTCTCTCAACCCCCTCAACTCTCAAAGAACCCGGCTTGTCGATAAACGACAGGTCGGGTTTTTTTATTTTGTAGATAGAACAAAGCACGTTGGGTTTATGCAAACGTTGGGTTTGTGCAAATGCTTGATTTATGCAAACTCAATATTTTAGTAACCATACCGGCGCTACTTCTGTTTCAAATGTATTATTGATTACGACTTTGAATGCATCAGCCGATGATGCCCCGAGCAGAGAGTTACCAAGTTTTCGAGTATGTTTTTACCGCCTTGAGAAACAGGCTTCAGGTGATGATATTCCAACCATCGCGTTTGGTTGCATGCTCGCCCCATTCTATTTTGATAGGTGCATCTGCGTTGATCTCTTAGATTGACGGCATGAAGTACTTGAGCGGGAATCGGTTCTCTCTCATGGTTTGAACTCGTCTCAAGACTAGTTACCAGGCCAATCTTACCATCGTTACTGACAATATATATATTTTCTGATTGTTTAGTGTTTTCTGCAGCTACATTTTGGGTTGTGCTATTTTTTCCAATCGCACTTTCTTCTTTAACTTCACTATCTTTTTTAACTGCGCCTTCATTAATAACCGTGAATTCATTTTTAACCTGGCTATTTGTATTCACTGCACTTCCCTTTTTAACTGTAATGCGCTTTGCTTTCGTAATCGGGTCTCGATGCTTTAAATAAAACTCAGTCATTGCAACCAAAGTATCTTCGATTGAGACGTGTTTGGCGGTTGCCTGACAAACCAAATCTTGCACTTTACGCAGTTGCAACATTTGTGATTCCGACAGTCCGACTTCTAACTTGATTCGGCTTTCAGTGACATAGCTTGCTCGTTCTTGAACCGCGCTCAGTGGTCTGACTTTCACCACCTCTTTTTCCAGTTGCCGCTGAGTTAATGTAGATGCTTTCTCAAACCATTCGTTTGAATTTTCATTGGTCAGCACCGATGAAATTCTTTTGGCGTGCCCAAGTGTGATTGTTCCGCTTCGAATCTGTTGTTTCAATTCAGGAACTTCTTTTGATTTACGCATCACAGTGATCAAGGAGTAAGCCACATTTTCAGACAGCTTGAGTTCACGAACTGCATACTGAAATAAACTGGAATGACCAAAGTGAAGATGGACTTTATGTTTTTCAACGTCTTCTAGCGCGGTCAATAAATCTGCTTCAGAAGCTCGATACCGATCACTTGCCAACATTGCGCGTTGGTGGATGGCATTACGTACCGTCAAATGGTTTGTTGTTTGAGTGGAAATAGTTGGTGCTGACTGCATTGTTAAAACTCTTTTCTGCAGCTTCAGCAATTATCACATTTAAGCAAAAATATCTATAAAATAAGCTGTTTTTAATGAATTCGTAAAACTAGTAAGCGCCGATTTTCAGACAATGCTCGCACTACTAACTCGTCTCAAGACTAGTTCGCCACCCGCACGCTTTTTTTATTTTGCACGCTTTTACTTTCTACACACCTTTACAGCTTGCAAGCCTTCACACCAGTCGGTGTTGGTGACGACGGCGGACATCCGATCGCTGAACGCAATTGTGCATTTGAAAAAATCATTTTCATTCTTAGCGAGCTTGACGGGTGTTCATTGACATACCCCGGAGGCCCATAAGCGCCGCTATTTAAATTACAAACTCCACCATTTTCAGAACGGTTCAGGCTTCCGTACATCGAAGCAATGCCAAGTGATTCATCAAACGCGCTACTGCCTTTCGATGACTTTTTATTCACTCCCTGCATTACTTCACCTAGTACTTCGCTTGACCAGTAATCAGCAACCGACTCGTTCAATTGCAGGCGAGGAGTTTTTTGAATTGCCGGCGTGGGTACTAAATTGCAATTCGGAATCAGTGAAGTGATCTGATCAAAAACAAGTGGTTCTTTTCCGATCTCTTTTGAGAATTGAACCTTCTGTTCAGTAGTGAATGAAGGCAATGCTACATTCACGCCGTTTTCCTTGATGCATGATTTCAGGTTGCCGTATAAAGCCTGATTCGCGGCTTTTGCATCAAGCCCCATTACGCCAAGAGACTTGTCAATTGCACATGGGTCGATGGCATGACTGAGTTCATGAGCAAGAATGCCGACAATCGTACTCATTCCGCCGGTTTCCATCTGTAAAAGTAATGACAAACTGACGTCGATCGAATTTTTTTCGTAAACATAATACGCTTCAAGTGAATTGAAACGGGCTGCAATCGAATAGTCGTGAGGCTTTTCATTGATGCGTACTGAAGAAAGTCGTTTTCTCATCAGCTTTAAACCAGACTGATCGCCGGGCAGAGTTTTGATTTTTTCATCTAATTGTTTTTCAAGAATGCCGCGCACTTTTTCGAAAACTTCATTCAACTTCTGCATTCGCTCTTTGGTGGCGTAACGGTCCCATCGATCAGCTAAAATGGTCTTTTCTTCTTCCATCACGAAATTCATCATTTCAGTGTTGAATTCTTTTTCATTCAAGCGGTGCATGGGGAACTCTGAAACCCCTTTTTTAGCCTTATAAGTTTCGACAATCGCGGTATCAATGTTGTTCACCGTGAGGTCTTGCATGTGCAGGGGGCTCTTATCAATGTTGAATTCAAAACTTTTGCACTGTGAATTAAAAACCGGCAAGGCCTTGCAGATCGACATCGGGTTTTCGCAAAACTCTTTCAGGTGTTCTTGTTTCGAATAAACTTCGCCTATCAATGTTTCAGCTTTGGCCCGATTGCATAAGAGCTTTTGATCGATGGGCAGATTACTAATCATCTCGATTTGTTTTTTCAGCTCAGCTTCAACAGATGAGGTCACTTTTTTATAGTTGAATCTGCCTGTTTTTGAGTCTTTTTCGAAAAGGCAATAAGCATACTCGGCATGAGCAATGGTTGCTGAAAAACAAAGACCCAGAGTCAATGCAGCACCGATGAATTTAAATGGTGTCAGATACGGGTGTTTCATTGCGGCTCCGGCAATTGGCAAAGGTCAGAGAGCTTGGCAAACAAAATCGAATCGGCATCATTGTCACAGACCACGACGACTTTGCCTTTTTCATTGCGATGCTCAAAGTAACGACGCTGACCTGCGCAGTACGAAGACTTCGGCTTAGTTTCAGAAATTTCTTTCATGATGCGCGCATGAATCGAAGCAGGAATTTTTTTGGTGAACCCTTTTTTTGATTTCAGTGTGCAGATCAGTTTGTGATTGGCAGTGACTTCAACGCTCGACAGTCGACTAGAATCGACAATTTCAGTGATCGTGTAAGCTTGTGCGGCATTGCTTTGCGGTGAAGCAAAAAACAGCGCGACGCCGATCGTGATGAATCGGTAACAAAACTTAAGCATTTCCATGCGTCACAACGTTTCTCGCGAAATACCCCTTGGCTGAGTCTTCATAGAGGTCGAATTCGACCTTCTGACCCGGTGTGAGCGAGCGAAACTCGTCTGTGTTGATGGAAGTAGAGAATTGGATCGAGGTGTAATGAACGAAAACGGTCTGCCCGCTTTCAGTTTCAATGAGACCAAATCCCTTCGAGTCATTGAACCAAACCACTTGGCCTGTCTGCATTAGTTTTTAAGCATCGTCCGTTGATGCCTCCCTGTCTAAAGAATGACAGGTTTATTTGACGAACTCAAATACGATTTCTTGTTCACCCAGATAACCTAGAACTTTTCTGATTTCACGCTCTTGCGCTACTGGGTTTGACTCAAGCTGGTGGGCCACGTTTTTGAACGATTCGCTTTTTGCTTCAATCTCGGCAATTTCTTGACGCTTCTTATGAACCAAGAGTTCTACTTGTAGCCATTGTTTCAGGCCTGGAGACTTGATCCAGAAATCAAGTAGGCCTGATACCAAAATAAGCCAGATGCCGAAAAAACCGAACCAAAGCTTCCTGACCTGATGCGGTTGCAAATTGAAACTCATATCTTGAACGCCGACTTTCCAAGGTATTTCGCTCTAGAACCAAGGGCCTGTTCAATACGAAGCAATTGATTGTACTTCGCGGTACGATCGGTGCGCGAAGCTGAACCAGTCTTGATCTGCCCCGCATCGGTACCAACCGCAAGATCAGCGATGAACGCGTCTTCGCTTTCGCCACTGCGGTGAGAAACCACGGTGGTATAGCCTGCGGTGTGGGCCATTCTCATTGCATCTAGGGTCTCGGTCACGGTTCCGATCTGGTTCAACTTGATCAAGATCGAATTGGCAACCTTCAGGTCGATCCCCTTTTTCAGGAACTCAGGGTTGGTTACGAATAAATCATCACCCACCAATTGTACTTTTTTACCTAATTTCTGTGTAAGGGTGCTCCAACCGTCCCAATCGTGTTCGGCAAGGCCGTCTTCGATAGAGAGAATCGGATAATGAGAGATCCATTTTTCATAGATCTGAACCATTTCGTTTGAAGTGCGGCCAGAACCTTCAAACCAGTATTCAGTGTGGTTTTTGTTTTCTTTATTCACGAATTCACTCGAAGCGCAATCGAGCGCAAGATAAATCTGAGAACCCGCTTTGTAACCGGCACTATCAATGGCCTCAAGAAGCAAGGTCATCACTTTTTCATGCGAACCGGGGCCCGCTTCTTTTTCATCTGAAAGTTTCGGTGCGAACCCACCTTCATCGCCGACTGCAGTGGTGAGGCCTTTTTTGGTGAGAATCTTTTTCAGCTGATGAAACACTTCCACACCGGCGCGCAGACTTTCAGAAAAAGTGTTGAAACCGGCCGGAATAATCATGAATTCCTGCACGGCAATGCCGTTGTCAGCGTGCTTACCGCCATTGAAAATATTCATCAGGGGTACCGGCAAGGTCAAACCGCTGGTGCCGAACTGATGGGCAATGCCTTCTGAAAGTGACTTTTTGTTTTCAAGCGCGAAGAGGCGTGAATACGCCATGCTCACCGGCAAAATGGCGTTCGCACCGAAGTGTGATTTGTTTGAAGTGCCATCGAGCTTACGCAAAAGCGAATCAAGAATGGTTTGCTCGACGAAGTCTTTGCCAACGATGGCCGGAGCGATTTCTTTCTGCACATTCTGCACGGCCTTGAGCACGCCCTTGCCCAAATAACGTTTTTGATCGCCATCCCGAAGCTCAAGCGCTTCGCCTTCACCGGTCGACGCCCCAGAAGGCACAATCGCCCTAGCCTGGTGATGTTCAGAGGTCAGTTCGACCTCGACGGTTGGATATCCACGGGAATCTAAGACTTCACGAGCCTGGCAATCAATGATCTTCATGGTTTGATTGTTTCAAAACTTGGCATTTTTTTCAATCTTTCCTATGACTTGGGTAAAAAAAGCCTATCAACCGCTTTCGGTTAGGGGTGGGGCCAAAAGTTAAGAAATACCCAAAAATCGACAAAAATCAATACCTGACTAAAATAATTTGTAATTTGTTTACACCCTGCGGTATCCTG
This sequence comes from Nitrosovibrio sp. Nv4, assembly GCA_943327105.2. Classification (GTDB taxonomy): domain Bacteria; phylum Bdellovibrionota; class UBA1018; order UBA1018; family CAIMNF01; genus CAIMNF01. The sequence continues at coordinate 1,116 of CALPVV020000053.1, read as the reverse complement.
TTATTAGGGCGGACTACAGGGGGAACAATGAGACCGACAACTTTTATCATTTCAGTATTACTTTGTTGCGTATATTTGCCGTCGGCTTTTGGTGATTGGACTCCCCCTGCCCTGAAAGACTGTAGCAAGGGTGTCGCTGCTGAAAAAATTGAATGTGAAAAAGATAACGCTAGAAGAATAGAAAAAGCTGAACCTAAGGCGCCAAGAAAACCTAAAGTTACTGCATCAGATGAGGACAAAGCTACATACGATAAAGACCTTGCAAAATACGATAAAGACAAAAGTGATTGGGATAATGCAACCAAGAACCAAAACGACAGGATCACTGGGCTTGAAGATACAAAAAAAACAAAAGATGACGAGCATGAAAAACTAAGCGGAACCGCAGACAAAGCCATGGAAGAGGATGGCAAGCGCAGAACCTGCGGTGACTACGGCGGGCTTGACTGTAAGCAAACCACTGGCATTCACGAAGGAATTCGCGCAGGGATTGGATTGGTTAACAATGCGGGTGCGGCAGCAACCTCATTGAACGGCGTGGCTCAAACTTCCAAGCTGAGCGAAAAAGGTAGCAGCGCCACCAATAGCGACTTCACTGATGCAAACAGAGAAAACCTTCGATTTGCCGGTTGGCAAAATAGCGCAAACTCATTGCTAACCATGGGTGCAGGCGCAATTCAATTCATCAGAGGTAGCAAACACAGAAAAAGCGCCGATGATATTGAAGAACAACGCGAAGGTAAAATTGCAGAGTTAGATGGATTAAAAACAGAAGCGGATAAAGTCTACACTAAAGCGCTAAAGGATGCAGAAGTTAATTATAATGCGGCCATAGATGGAGAAACTGAACCAGCAAAGAAAAAAGAAGCCGAAACCGCAGCATTAACCGCAAGGAATAAAGCAGAAAAAGAAGCAGAGACTGCACACAAAAATGAATTAGCCAGCATCGATAAGAAAAAAGCCAATGTCTACCGCAACTCCGACGCTGAAATTGAAGCGCAAATGGATGCGCGTACCTCAAGCCAGATTGCTGGCGGCGTAACGATGATGGGTGCCGCAAACCAAGCAGCAGAAGCTGCTCGTATGGGTATTTTAATGAAGAATCAAGCCGCAGGT
>CALPVV020000052.1 GCA_943327105.2 Nitrosovibrio sp. Nv4 | reverse complement strand
GAAACTGGCCCCACTGCTCTATCAAACGATCACCACGGTTCGAGATCGCGAGCAAGCCATTTTGAAACTCAGTGAAGTTGGCTTCAAAGTCGATTACCTGGAAGACCACCACCAACGCCGTTATGTGGCAGCACATCTCGGAAAAGTAAGGCTTATTGACAATGTCCAACTCTAATCGAAATCTGAAAAAAATATTACTTCAGGTCAATGGTTCGATTGCCGCATTCAAAGCAGTTGCCCTATGCTCAAAACTGGTTCAACTCGGTCATGAAGTCGAAGTCGTACTTTCAGAGGGTGCCGAAAACTTTGTCGGTGCCGCATCTTTCGAAGGTTTTACCCGTCGCAAAGTGCATAGTGGCCTCTATGATTCCGGTCAGATGATGGCTCACATTGATCTTGAACGCTGGGCTGATGTCATTTTACTTTACCCTGCTTCGGCAAACACCATCGGTAAACTTGCCAACGGACAAGCCGACTCCCTGATCGGTGCCCTGTTTCTCGCTCATGAATTCAACAAACCCTATCTCATTGCGCCAGCGATGAATCAGGCCATGTACAAGCATCCTTCAATGCAAGAGAATTTGAAAAAACTGGAACGATGGGGTGTGACCATTCTTGCTCCGACTGATGGTTTTTTAGCGTGTGGAGAAACCGGTGGTGGACGCCTGATTGAGCCAGAGGCAATGCTTGAAACATTGAATCACATGCTCGAACCGGTTGGACCATCAAAAAAAATTCTCATCACCAGCGGTGGAACCAGTGAACCGATTGATGCAGTAAGATCGATCACCAATTTCAGCACTGGCGAAACCGGCTATCGACTTGCAGAAAAACTGAGAAAATCAGGTCATACCGTCACACTATTACAGTCAAAACTTTCTAAATTCGAATCCATGGCTCAGTTGAGCTACCTGACCACTGATGATTTCGCCAACCAGCTCAAAAACAAACTGGAGACGGAGTCTTACGATTTTCTGATTCACGCCGCTGCCGTTGCCGATTACCGAGTGGATCATACGCACGACGGAAAAATTCAAAGCGAATCACCTCTCACTCTGAATTTAAAACCGACTCAAAAAGTGATTCAACAGGTTCGCAACTGGAGCCAGAACAAGAACTTGAATGTGATTTCTTTCAAACTCACAGCCGATTCAGCAATGAAGCTTGAAAACTATGACTCAGAATGGATCATCCACAATGAACTGCGGAATGTAAAAGGCGAAAATCATGAAGGCACGATTTACAATCGTGATCGAAATCCGCAATTCAAATTCAAAACAAAGTCTGAAATGACCAATCTGGTTCAATCGATTATCGAAGGGAGCAATCCGTGATTTTATTATTAGACGTCGGAAACACACAGATTTTTGGGGGTGTTGTGAAGGCAGACAAGCCGGAAGACATCATCTTCAGCTTTCGTAAAAGCACCAACAGCTCATCGAGCAGCGATGAAATCGGGTTGTTTTTAAAAAACGTACTTTCAGAAAACAAAATCAACCCTGAACAAATCATTAAAATCGGAATTTGTTCGGTCGTACCCGGAACGATGCATTCCCTTAAGGGGGCATGCCAGAAATACTTCAAGATCACTCCGTTCATTTTACAGGCTGGCGTAAAAACCGGACTGAAAATCAAGTACCGTAACCCACTTGAAGTCGGTGCCGATCGCATTGCGAACTCGATCGCAGTGGCATACCTTTATCCCGGTAAAAATGCAGTGATCGTTGATCTAGGAACAGCCACTACCTTTTGTGCTCTCACAAAAGACAAGGATTATCTCGGTGGTGCCATCATTCCAGGTCTTCGCATTTCGATGGAAGCACTCGAATCAAGAACGGCGAAACTTCCTTCCGTTGAAATCGTGAAACCAGAACTTGCTTGCGGTCGTTCAACCATTGAAAGTATCCAGAGTGGTCTTTACTACAGTCATCTTGGAGCGATGAAAGAAATGACGGCACACTATCAAAAAGAAGTTTTTCAAGGCGAACAACCGATGGTCATCGCCACCGGTGGTTTCTCTCGCCTCTTTTCCGATGCAAAGATTTTTGATGCCGAGATTCCAAACCTGGTTCTCTACGGCCTCTACCTAGCCATTCAAATGAATGATGAAGAATCCACTTTCAAAGGAGCCAAATAATGCGTCTCACTCTCATGAAATCAAAATTGCACCGTGCAACCGTGACTGAAGCCGATCTCAATTATGAAGGCTCAATCTCGATTGACCCGAAACTCTGCGAGGCTGCCCGGTTTTATCCGCACGAGAAAGTCGATATTTACAACATCAACACCGGTGCCCGTTTCAGCACTTATGTTCTTTATGGTAAACCGGGGCAGATCGGCCTGAACGGTGCAGCCGCACGTCTGGTTCATCCGGGCGATAAAGTAATCATCGTGACTTATGCTGAATTTGAAGAAACAGAAGCACTGAAATACAAACCAACGGTCGTTCTCCTCGATGAAGGCAATGAGATCAAACTCAAAACCGACACTTCGGGCCGTTGGGATGAATAACGAAAACCTGTTTATTGTTGCTGCTGCGTCTGATTGTAACCGGTACTGAGGTAGATCGTTCCAGGGTCGGTAACGAGAGTCAGGTTCTCGGTTTCATCGTCTGCACGTGAGAACATCACTCCATAGTATTGGTGAGATGCAATCACCCGAAGAGCTTCGAAATCCAGCTTCCAGCTTCTCGCCGCATCGGTAATGAGGCTACGGTAACGCTTCACCTGGTTGCGGTTCGCAGTCGGCAATGCAGAACGAACTTCATCCAGATCGATATCCAAACCACACTCTTTTGCGAAAATGATGTTTTTCGCGTTCTCAAGTGCAGGAACTACTTCTCGAAGAGCTTTCACTCTTACGGCGTTTCCAACCGGCATCATGTAACCGAACAAGGAACCGTATTTTGAAAGCTTCTGATGGTAAGCATCCGGCCCCATTGCCAAACCCATTCTAATGTCCTGAATCACCGGACTGAAAAACTGAGTTACGATGCGATCAGCAAGTCCGTAGATCGGTCTGCGGTTTTCAACCAGGTTAAGCTGGTAATGTTCCATCGTATTTGCCGCTAATGACAAATAGTTTCCATAATAATTCAAGAAGCGGGAAAACTCGAGCGAACCTTGTTCAAGCGCAGCTTGTTCCCTCTTCATGACTTCCTTGATCTGAGCAGCGTGAATCAACTCATGGCCAATGGTATAGAGCTGAATCAATGGTGATTGTTTCTCACCGACCCACATATAAAGGTCACTGTTGGAAAGCAAACCGTGCTGGGAACGCTTTTTAGCAAAACATTCACCAGAATAATCGGTACGCTTTGCGAATGTGATCCGTTCAGGAGTCAGTTTTTCAGAAAAAAGCTCATTATACTGCACGCCTTGCTCGATCGCAAATTGACGCAAGTTATACGCGGCATACGGAAGAACACTCATGAGTGCCGTGATGGCATTCACGTCGCGATTTTCTTTGCGATCGACAAACGATTGAAGTTCCTTGATATGAGGATATTTTTCGAAGTGATCTTTACGGGCATCACGAATGAACCCTTCACGCTGATCGTGAGAAAGACTGCGTGCTTTATCAAGCACTGCAAGCCAATCCTGTCGAGCTGACTGAACCGTCGGGTCAATAAAATCAGATTCAGAGAGTTTCTGTTGATTGACCATTTCCCACTCACTTGCAGAACGCGGCGCCTGGCCTTCATGAGCGATCACGAATGTCTCGCGGTACTTTTGCAAGATCTGTTCTTTAGACCCATCAAAGAGGCCGGCAAACTCGGTTGCATGCACCGAATTCTTCAAACGATTTGAAGCAAGATCACAGAACTGATCAACCAATGATTCCAGGCGCTGAGTGAGCAGCGGGTTCGTTTCCTGACCGGGAAATTTGAGATTGATCATTTCTTTGATGATCTTTTTCAACTTTGCAAGATTTCTGCGCTCACGGGGTTTTGATTCTGAAAGCTGACGGAAGAGATAAGAAAGGTGGCCAAAATTGAAAATATCGGCACGCTTCATCTCATAGGTATAGCCCATGTTCACCAGGTCTTGATTCAAAACATTGAGTTCATCAAGAACCATGTAGAAATCAGGGGTCAACACTCGATCAAGTGTCTGCAACACCGAGACGAATTGAGCCTGAAGACTATTCATGCGCAAGAAATAATTGGCAATCTCTTTACTGTCGACTCGATTCTCAACCAATTCAACCATGTTATAGATCGTTTCCATGCATCTTGGATGAATGAAAGAAGCGATCTCACGCATTTGTATTTTCAATGAGAACAAGAAACCACTGACACGGTAAAGTTCTGCAGAAGGCTGACGAATCAATTCACGCAAGCCATGAATGATGTTTGCAACCTGAACCACTTGCGCAGCAACGAATGCAGGCAAAGATGATTGAAATTGCGCCGGTTCACGAGCCGCAGCAAATTCACGACCACTGATCGATTGGTCAGAACCGACATCATCGATCACGGCGAATGGTGCATAGCCACCGCCTTTTGATGTATTCACGATCGAACTCATCGGGCCTTTTTCTTTGGGCGCATATCTGACCAAGGCGTTATGGGTAAGCTTTGGAAGAGTCTCATTGCCGCCGTAGAAAACCCACATGCGAATGTCTGCCGCCAAATTTGCAAAGCGGAAACCGGTACCACCATCGTGACGAACAGCTACCGGAATACGCGCAATTTTCACCACTTTTTGATAGGCGAACTGTTCCGGATTATCACGGGCTTCTTCGATGACTTCGCGGCGCTTGCGATCATCCATCGTCATGAGAATGTGTACACCCGTACCACCGGAAAGATTCGGTGCCTTGACTACCCAGTCAGCGGGATTCTTCTCGATGATATCAAGTGATTCCGACTTCGAAGGCAAACAATCGGGTGGAGAAATACGTGGGCCATCGATTTTAAGTCCCATGGCCTCAATCGCACTACGATAGTATTCCGGCGCGAACTCGGTCAAAGTTGCAAGAATGATCTTATTGTCGAGAAGGCGATTCAAACCACCCATATACAGACGACGGTTCACAATCGCATCGACCGCATCCGGAATCGCGTAATCAGACTCCAGCGGAACAGGGTTCCCCTCTTCGTCCTGAATGTACTCGGGTTTGTTGCTCTTCCATGGTTTCAAAACGTCTACACAATAAATCGACTCGCCACTTTCAGGGTCACGCAGTAGAACATTTTTCTCTTTATCAAAAAGAGCACTGTCACTGTTCACCCGTGAATAGATCGCCGTCACTACCGGATCTTTACAATCAACCGTGCGAAGACGGATCCAACCGTCAGCATCACAATACAACTGTCCGGCATCGCAATAAATCAAACCGGAATATGCAGCTAATTGATGAATCTCAGGCGAAGCACCGTTCGCACCACCTGGTGGCAAAAGAACCTGTACTCCGTCTTTGCGTCCAGTCCAGGACTCACCCAACGATTGATACGTTTGGCGAAGCACTTCAAAGTGATCATTCGGAAACACTTTTCCAAGGGAATCAAGGATGGATGGATCTTCGCGTAAAATTCCTTCCATGATGTTGAGATTATTTGATGCACCCGATGGTGAACCTGCATTGATTTCCAGAACACGGAAAGGAAGCTCAGGGATTTCACTCAATCTGCCTTGAGCGACCAATTCAGCAAGCTCACCGCGTTTGTCGAGGTATTCCTGAACCAACACAAGATCAAGGCCCACGTTATCGAGGAATGGGTATTCACTCATGTTCGCATGGTGCAATTGAGGAATATAATGAGGAGATTTTTCAGTGGCATCCAGAAATGCCTGACGAACATCGTTTGGAAGTGCGTTCACGAAGTCGCTGTCACGGATGCTCGGAGAACCATAAAGACTTTGAAGAACCTTACGGAGGGCGATCATCAATACCTGAGCTGCTTGTTCGACGGTATTGAACATTGATTTTGAAAGGGGAACCACCGAAGTGGTTACCGGAACGGTGAAAATACGATAGATACCGTCTTTATCCGATTTTTGAAAAGTCAGATCGCGCTTTTTCAAGAAGCGAGTCAGACGCTGGCTGGTATAATGGTGTTCCTGAACGCTTTTACCCAGTAGGGTTTCAACCAAAGTACGGGAATGAGTATACCCTACTTTTCCTTTTGAGCTGAAGATGTAGTTCGCCACATCAACTTCATACTTGCCGATGAAGCCCTTGTGAGGTTTGTACCCAGCATTTTTCCTGGATTTCGAACGACTTTTATTTAAACGATTTGCCAGCACTTCGTTGCTCCTTTTACAGACCAGTTCGAAAGAGTACCAATACCGACAATTCAAATCAAGTATTTTTTACACTTCCGATAGATAATTAAAACCTTTTCAACAGCATAGCAACGATTCGCCCGTTTTATTAAACAAAATTTGTTGACATAATACACATTACCGGTTTAATTTTGGCGCTATGAAATTCGTTCACTTCGGATTAAATCATTTTACCGCAGCACTGATCATCACCGGAACCGGCATGATGACTGCTCATGGCCAAAGCCTCAAGACTTTGGGTAATTTCCAACCCACCATCTTGAAGTCACCCACCCAAGCGGAAGGAATCTACCAGAACCTTCCAACCAAAACCTTCAAGGGCGGTTCAGGATGCTACCAGCGCGCTCATAACTGGTCTTATGATTTGTATCAATCAAGCAGCATCAAAAGCATGAAAGTATTCCTGTTTTTCACCGAGCGCTATAAACGCGAATTCGATTACGAATGGATGTATCACGTCGCCCCACTCATTCCGGTTCGTCAAAAGGATGGTTCGATTGAAGAAATGGTTTTTGACCCGACCTTCGTAACCGCTCCTTCGTGGATTACTCCAGAAAATAGCAAGTTTTTTGACAACAAACCGATCTCTATCAAGCGATGGATCCGCTATTTCGTTTTTCCAGATGTTGAATGCCCCGTGGTTGAAAACTACCGTGACTACTTCGAATATCAGGAACGTTTCTACTGCTACATCATGAAAACACCGATGTTCACCTACATCCCGGAAAACATCGAATCAGAGGACGAAGTACGCACTAACTGGCGTGAGGGCGATCTCAAGCAAATGAAAAAAGCCTACAAACTCGATCTCAAACTCGATCTCAAACTCGATCTCAACCTTGATCTGAATTTTTAATTATCAACGAGGAATGCAAAATGTTGACTGAAAATATAAATCTACACCTGGTGGCACCAGCAACGATCGAAGAAGTTCAAAATGAACTCTCGACTTTTCTTGGAACTCCTTCAAAAACACTTCAAGATCTCATCGCCAAAATCGCTTTGAATGGCGGAACCTCGAACCTTACCCATAGTGTTCAGGCGCTTCCGGTTTTTCGTACCAACAACACCAGCGGTTTCAATTATTCTTACAATCACCAGATGACCGCTTATCTCAGATTCGGGATCACCACCAGCGGATACTTCGTGGTTCAAACCCTGATTTTGAATAGCAAGTCGGCATGGGTTTCCCACTACTATCAGGCAGACGGCAACTACGCATTCAGCGAAGGCCCGATCACTCATGCCTTCGATTCCAACTCGGAAACGAAAATGGAATCTAATTGCCCGATCTTGAACCATCTCTACAACATTCTTGCCGATGCTTACAGTTCGGTTAAAGAAGGCAAACCCGGTAATTCCAAACTGGTTCACAGCATCGAGCGAGCTCTTCAGAGAATTGAAAAAACCCGTTCAAACGAGCTGTCACTCAACAAGGGCTTAAAAGACGTTGCCATGATCGAATTGAACCGCAAGATGATGGAAGTCGATCTTGACCCGGTTTATACCTGGAAAGAGCGTCTTCAAATCATCAAAAAACTGAAATCAGAACGCGGTGAACTGATCAATACGAAGAAACGTGCTCACCGTAAAACTTCGCTCAGCCTGTCAGTTGCTATTCTGATCGATGACATCAAATCGATCGGCAAGCGCTTCATCAAGCGCCCTTTGAACAACCTCGTCGGCTTGCTTGACTGCATCTGCCTTGACCCGATTCGCTGGTTTTTCAAAGTAGTCAGAAGCAATATGGGCTATTCGGTTGCGCTCGCGATCTACAGCCCATTCACTTACTTCTTCATTACTCAACCCATGAACCCACATGCTACCTTTGCGGTAGGCAAAGTACGTTCAGCTTACATTCAGACCGTAGAAAGCGTTCAACACGTATTCGGTATCGAAGACAAAAAACCTCAGGTCATCGTTCAAAACAATACCCTGATGAATCTCGGTGCTACCGTACCCGCTTCCTCAACTGGAATGTTGCTCACCACAGACGTACCCGCAGTCGATCAACAATCCTGGGACGACCGCATGTCGAACTTCAAGAATCTCCAAAATTCATATGAATCGAACATGGAAAGCGCTCCGCGCATGGGACGCCTTGAACAGATGGAAACCCAGCTGAACTGGCCTCTGATCATCGAAAGCACCTGGATGGAAACCGAACGCTACCAGAACCTCTTGGGCTTCATCGAAGGCAACTCAAAAGACTATCTTCCGTCTTTCGTTAAATTCGTGAAAGCTGAAAAAGCACGGACCGAACAGGCTCAACTTTACCTCTGGGATCGCAACATTCGCTTCATTCTTGATCACCCATTCACCATGATGGATCAATCAAAAGATCAGACCCAGCTGGATTACTACGTAGGACGCGCATTCATTCAACTTCGTGACATGACTAAAATCCTCGAATCGCGCTACAAAGGCTTGAAAAAGCCACAAGGCTTCGAAGCGATTACCGAGCTTGCAACTCACTTTGAAGCAGACTACAAAGTGAACGGCGGCACTCTTGAACGACTCAAGAACAATTCAAAGCTGTTCGCTCAAAAAGACAAGCTTGATTCAAATGAATTGCGTACCTATATGAAACGCCAGTGGGAGATTCTCTACCTCCTTCAAAATCGTGCACAAGAAGGTGCGGTTCATGCTCTTCAAATGCAAGTCTGGTCGGTGCGTAATGCGGTATGGATTCTTCAGTCACTCTTCTCTGCAAAACGTGAAGAACTTTCAATCCTTGCTCTTTCAATGAAACCGGGAGCTCCGATCAGCAAGATCGCCAACAATCAGAATCTGAAACACATCGACTCTCAATATGAGGCGCTCTTTCACATGATGGTTCTTGAGTATTCTTCAATTCGCCAGGAATTGGGCGAACAACTCAAGAACGACATCGAAGCAGTTCAACGTAAAACATTGATTGATGGAGTAGAAAACTTCTTAAAAGAGCGCGATACTCTACTAAAAGAGACCAATTTGATGTAATGTAGGCGCATGATCGCGCTAACCCTCTTGCTTATGCTTGCTAATCCGAACAATGCTTCTGCATTGCCGGCAAAGCCTTCACCGAAGCCATCGGTGGCATATGTGAATTACACGCAACTTGATCGGGATAAAAACTCACCCATCAATACCTCACAATTCAAAAGACCAGAGGGCAAAACCGATTGGCAAGAGTTCTGGCGAAACGTGCACGGCTCTTACAGTCTTTCGTTCATGGGCCCACGAATCGCTGGTGGTGGCAAAGAGACTTATAATATTTTCATTCCTGATGTGGCACCCGTTCAACTTGCACACACCTGGCAAATCGGTGCTCAAGTAAATCCTGATCTTCAAATCGGTTTCACGCAGTTTGCCGTTCAAAATGTATCTGACAATGTCATCGGCACAACCGGTACCATCAGGGGCCGATCGTTCGAGGCATACGACCCTGAGATTTACGCTAATTTTCCGAATCTGATTCAAGTGCCCGGCATGTTTGTCTTTACCTCGGCAAAAATGAGCATTCCACTGACTGAAGCATCCATGAACAAGGGCAAAATCACCCAAATCACCATCGATCAGAGCTGGACCACTTCCAACCCCAACAGCGATTGGTCTTTCGGTGTTTCAGCTGAATTACAGCCGATCTTTTATACCAACCCAAGGCCAGCAAATCTTAGTGATCGTAAAACACTTTATGCAAGCATCGGCCACTTGATCTCTTATCGAATCTCACCAAGCGTGAATCTTCAATCGACCAGTAATCTTGATCTTGATCATCGATCGCCAGATCCCAATGGACCAATGAATTTCACGTCAAATCTTGATGACACGTCGAAGATCAGCCTTTATTTCAACCCAACCGTCAGCAATCATTTTTTTGTTTCGCTCGGAGGTTATTTCCAATTCCTGATGTGGCGGCCATCCATGGAAACATCGATTCTTGGCATGAACTTCTCCATCAGCTTCTGATTTTCTTCAATCTTGAAAAATAAATCGGCCCTGCGCCTGACGCTCGATCTGGAAATATCTGAAACCCACAAGAAGTCTTTTCAATGCCACTGACTTTTGAAGCTTCATCTTCTTGGACAATCCAATCCAACTCAACTGTACCCTCTTTTTTCTTGAGCAAGCGTTCGACCACACCATCATTTTCGAGTGGTGAAATCGAACACGTCGAATAGACAACAACTCCACCGGGTTTAACTGAAAGCAATGCCGAACAAAGCAATGAATATTGCCTCATGGCAAGTTGCTTGGTTCGAGACTCTTTCCAATCTTTCATAGAAGGGTCTTCATGCAATAAATGCCTCTCGCTTGAACAAGGAGCATCCAAAAGAACACGATCGAACTGATTGGCTTTCTTAAGACCAAACTGATTTCCATCGTATCCGGTTACTTGAATCAAAGAGTGAAACTTTTCAGGAACATGCTCTTCAATCACTTTCAGCAATCTCATCCGACGATCCCGTGAAAGCTCATTGGCAATTATCAATCCTTTTCCAGCTAGTTTTTCTGCCAAGACCAGGGTCTTGCCGCCGGGAGCCGCACAGAGATCCAAAACCTGATCTCCAGGCTGAACTCCCAGTGCAGCTGCAGCAAGGATTGAAGCAGAATCCATATAATAGCTTGCATGGCCTTCGAAACAGGATCTCGATGTCTTCATCTCTTCAGCAAGAAGTGAACTTTGAAGCAAAGGCCATCGATCTTGATAAATCGATTTAAAATAGAGGTCGAATAAACTCATTTTTCTTCACGGTTCGCATGAGCAGCAGTAAATTTTCTAACCACCAATTGATTGATTTTGTTTTTATACTCGTTCAGTGTTTTTTTCTGCTTGGAGTCTTTTGCGTCTCGAATATCGGCAATTTTTCTTTGCAGCAGTCCATACTCGGTAGCCCTTTCAGTAACCTTGATCAGGGTTTCTTCGGTCACTGGCTTTTCGATAAAATCAAATGCTCCAAGCTGCATCGCCACTTGCAACATGTCTTTCTCATAAAAGCCGCTAAAAAAAACAACCGGTGTCGTGATGCCCTTATGGCGAATGGTCTCTAGAAATGTCAGGCCATTCATTTCCGGCATTTGTATGTCACAGAAGATCACATCAAACAGATCAGTCTCAATCAATTCAAGAGCTGCTTTTGCATTTTCGGCTGAAGCAAAACCCACTTGGTGATTTTCCAGGTAGTCTTGCATGTTGTGAACCAAAGCCAGCTCATCATCAATGATCAGAACCTTGTTGTATTTTTCAATGACTTTAGCTTCGTTGCTTTGTTCAGGCTTGATGTCGCTCATTAATGAATCCCCTCTTTCAACATATTACCAATTCAGTCAACTTTGTGAAGTGGATAAAATCCTATTTTTTCAATCAAATCTGACACATGCAAATTTTAAACAGATTTTATTGACAATTAAACCATTTCAATTTAATAAGCCGACATGGCATTTGAACAATACCTGAATAAAACAGCACTCAGCCTGATCATTCTAAGCACACTTTCATCCGCTTCAGCGATGGCAGAACGGAAATGGGATCAGGGAAATTCCCCTTCGAATTTTGATCCAAGCTACATTAAAGACTTTTATGCGCTGCCAACCTCCGGAGAAATGACCAAAGAAGGAAAACGCGGTTGGGCGGATTCCTACTGGCCAAGAACCAGGGGTGGCATTGCCGACCGCTGGCAGATTCCGGGTTATCAATACCGCGAAGATAAACCGCCTACACAAAGTCAGGTTTTGTTTCAGATGTCCCAAGCCCAAATCGACCGGCTCTCACCTGCCGAAAAATTCGATATCATTCGTGGGCGCTGGGATTTTCCAATCGCAACTGAGATCAGGAAAAAATACAAGGATAATGAGAAAGACTGGCGCGGCCTTTGTAACGGCTGGACCCACGCATCGCTGAACTATCCAGAGCCAAAACCAATTATCTATAAAGACCCTGTAAGTGGGCTTAATGTTCCACTCGGCTCGGCCGACATTAAGGGACTCCTTGCACATTTTCACGCTGCGGTAGACAAAAGTAATGCAAAATTCATTGGGCGATCTTGCCGAACCCTGAGTCGTGTATTGTTGAATTTCAATGGTGCTTGTAGCGATGTTCATCCAGCAGCATTTCACATCATGATGGCCAACGAACTAGGAATGAAGAAACAGGGTTTCGCGGCTGACCGCGACCCTTCCATTCAAGTCTGGAACCAGCCATTCGTCAAATTCGAATCCCGTATCGATGCAATCAAAACAAACGATTTAAGCAAAGACGCAACCGAAGGCACTAAAAAAGAAATCACCATCACATCGACACTTACCTATGTGAACGAACTTTACGACAGTGATGTTCCTACAGAAGAAACTTCAGAACATGTAGCTCCGTCTTATTTTCCCGTATTGGCTTCGCAAAAATACAAAACCATCGAATATCAATATGTGCTTGAGCTGAATAAGAACAACCGAATCATTGGTGGCGAATGGATTTCCGGCATGCGCCCTGACCTCATTTGGAAGCAAAACTTCAAACTTCCAGGCATCATCATTGACGATGAAGGAAAGAAAGATGATTGGTCAAAGCTTGCAGAAATTGTAAAACTTGCAACCGATGGTTTACCGATTGGTCCTGCAATTGAAACAGCAAACTAATCACTTACGGGTATAAACCACCATCGGCGAAGCCCACTGCCTTGCGCGGTATACTTCTCGTCGATAATCGCCGACAATGATCTGGTGGTATTTTTGATCGAGTGATTCATCGATGAAAATGTAATCGCCTTCAAGTTTAAGAGGCACATTGCTATCATTCAAATAAGACACCGATTTGATTTCACCGAACAAATAAGGCAAAGGCCATGTAAATTGGCTTACTACGGTAATCTTGAGGGTGCTCTTCAAGCCCGGATCAGCCTTCACGCGATCTAATACACCATTGATCGGCTGCATGATTTCACGAAAAGTTTGACCATAAACATAGAAGTTGTCATCTGAATCAACATTCACATAAGCCGCTTCATATGCCTGATAGCCCGAGTGAATGGCAAGCACTGCCATCAAGGAAATAGCAATGAGCTTGAATCGATCGTAAAATTCAGATGCCCAATAACTGAACACAAGAACAAAACCCCACTGAAAGCTAAGTAAACACCAAGGGGTCTTGTAGTTTACAATCGAATAAGCCATCCAAACACCGACTGAAACAACACTTAAAAGCCTGAATGACTGATTCACCCTCAACAAAGATAGAGGAGCCAGAATCAACCCCAAAAGCGTGGGCCACTCAAAAGCTCCAATCACCTTCAACCAATAATAAAATGGTTTTTGATGACCATTACCGCTAGAACCCGTATGTGACCAGAGGTTGAAAGCGGCAAAAAAATTAGTGACGCCATCTTCATCTCTACCAAATGCACTATAAACCAGACCAACAAAGATCAGGGCAATCAAGAGTGCCCCCAGATTAAAGAAATAGTTCTTCGGCAAAACCCAATCTTTTTTGTAAAAACGAACCATGCATTCACCAATACATAGGCATCCTAAAAAGATGACAAAATTTTCTTTCAAGCAGGCAATCGTGCCTAAACTCAATCCCAAGCCAATCATGTTTCCAAGATTGAAATCCTCTTCTCTTGCCCGAATCCAATAGTAAAAAAAGACTGAAGTGAATAACGCAAACGGCACTTCGTGAATCGCGTAACGCGAATAAAAAACGATTGCAGGAGAAAGTGCCAGAGCAAAAGCACCGATCCATGCAGCCCGCTCACCGATCCAACGCCGATATAGAAACGGCACGAAGGTCAGCAATGCGCCAAAAAAAATGGTTACGGATCTGAGCACTTCCACACTTCTGCCAAAAACAAGTTCGCCCAGGGCCAAAAAATAAAAATAAAGCGGACCATGATAATTATTGGGGTCATAATTATAAAATCCATTCTTGAACATGCCATCCACAAACCAACCATTGACTGATTCATCGTGATGAATTGGTCGAACGTTCAGATCATAAAATCGAAAAAAAATGAGTGCTAACAGGGTAATCAGCAGTGGCATGCGTTTGAATGACATGATTCAATATTACAAGAGGTTAACTAGATATGAAATGGGCTATTTTATCACTGGTTTCGATTTTGATCTGCGCTACTTGCTGGCAAATGATCGACTGGGATGCCAATGGCAACCTGATTGCCCATAGTTATTCGGTATGGGGTGACTGGTCCGCACACTTCACCTTCATCTCTGCCATTCGTGAACGCGGCATCGGCTGGATCTCAGGCGACAACCCACTTTTCTTCGGCATTCCTTTTCAATATCCGTTTTTAAGCCATTTAATTACAGCGGCCTTCTCACTCTTCACTGGTACAAACGTGATACAAGCCACTCTTTATTCTTCTCTTCTTCTGTTATTTGCCCTTCCTTTCATGATGAACCGTTTTTTTCAATCGCTTGGACTCAGCACTCGGCAATCGATACTTTCTACTCTCTTGTTTTTGTTCATCGGAGGTTTTCAGGCATTTGATTCAAACCTCAGCAGTTCTGACGCGTTGACCAATCAATTCAAGTCTGGCTCGGTATTCACACAATTCATTCTTTTTGAACTGATACCCCAACGTGCTTTTTTATTCGGACTCATTCTTTTTTTGTTCGGCTTTACCGCTTTGATCAGACGCAAAAGCTCATCTCAATCGTCCGCTATCCTCATTGCTTTTTTATTCGCGTTATTAAGCTGGACCCATCTTCATAGCTGGATGGCAATGGCACTCTTACTTTTGGTGGCGTTTATCTATTCATTATTCTTTAATAGATTTGCATCTGAAAGAAAATACGACCAGCTCAAGATTCTTAAGTTCGGTGGACTGGTGGCTTTACTTTCGATGCCCTTCCTCTATTTTTTACTGTTTCGCTCAGGGGGCCGTACAGTACAAGGTGTAAATTGGTCAGTTTGGTTTCCAGGGTGGGCACAAAATCCCAATTCCGGTTTGGCAGAAGCCATCGATATGAACTTCGTTCAATTTTGGATTTATAATACAGGTTTATTTTTACCACTCGTCATCTTTGGTGCAAAAGTAAAAGCGAGAAGTTCGTTAATTGATATTTCGGCAATCACCGGCGTAATTCTTTTTGTCTTTTCACTACTCTTCAATATTCAGCCATATTTTTACGACAACTTGAAATTAATGACTTATTCATTTTTATTCATGTCTCCGATGGCAGCACTCGGCATTGACTATTTTTTCAAATCAAAAAAACTGATTGTGATTGGCATTGCTTTATTTTTAATCCAAACCTATACCGCCGGTCATGACTACTGGTTTTACCTCAGCCAAAATCAATCGACCGTGTTTTTAGCAAAGCAGGATTTTGAATTGGCCCAGAAGTTCAAAGAATTGCGTCGATCACCCGATTCACTGGTGCTAGTAGCCCCTTATCACAATCATTGGGTCACCACATTAACGGGGAATCCTGTATTCATGGGGTATCCAGGATGGTTATGGACTTGGGGAATAAATTATCGATCCCGAGAAAATGAAATTTCTGAAATTCTTTCTGGCGGACCCATGAGTGAATCATTACTTGAAAAGTACCCCATCGAATATGTGGTTGTTCATGATCATGATAAAAAAGCCATTCAGGAAGGCAAACGATTCAAATCATTGATTGATTATGGCCCTTGGCATATTTTTGAAGTCATTCGTTCAAATTAGAACGAAATGAGCTCATCAGCCCAACGACTCAATGTTGCTTGTAATCGTATTTTTTCATTTTCAGTTCTACACCACAAAATTACTGCAGATTTTGCAATATCAATCCAATATTGGCGCGATGGCCATTCTTCATTTCTCCATTGCAACGCAAACAATGTCTCTTTCACCAATTGATAAACTTCTTCAGGCGGCTCCATCCCCTGCTCGAACAAAATAACGTGACTCGTGGTAAATCCGTCTGTTTTCAGAATCGCAAACAATCCAGAACACTCAAATTTTTCTACAATTTTACCTACTAATAAAGAAGTCACCGTCACCACTTCCTGGTCAGCAGTTTGCTTGATCCCTATTTCAATCATTTCGATGCAGAAGGCATTCATGGTCAGTTGCTGTTCCATTGCCATTTGCTTAATCTTTTGTCTAAAGTTTTTACTTACTTTTATGCTCACTTTTATTACATCAGTCATAGTTGCTCCTTTGCTCCTTTGCTCCTTTGCTCCTTTGCTCCTTTGCTCCTTTGCTCCTTTGCTCCT
>CALPVV020000051.1 GCA_943327105.2 Nitrosovibrio sp. Nv4 | reverse complement strand
TGCCTGATGGGGCATGGCAATCAGGTGAGACGGGGAGGCATTAGTTTTTAGCAGCCGGTTCTTCGGATGCAGGCATACGTAAATCAGAAGACGATTCTTTTTTACAAGGAGAGAGCAGTGCGATTTCAGAAGTGGAAATGTCGAGGTTGGCCGATTTCTCCGTATTCAGCTGCTTGACGAAATTCATCGCTGATTCCTGACCTTCGCTGCAATACAAAGCGGTGGTTTTAATGAGTTGTTCTAATTTGGTGGAATCACCGACCATGGAGAAGGCTTTTTCAAAATCATTTTTTGTTGATTCAGGGTTCTTTAAAATGACTTTTGCCAAGTTGATCTTTAAATCGTTTTTTTGATGAATTTTAATTGCATCCTGTAGCAATTCTTGTGCTTCCTCAAACTGACCGTTTTCATAAAATGCATCAGCACTGGCAACCGATTGAGCCATGTGTTGGTTGAGCTTGAGGTTTGCCAGATGAATGATCATCGTTCCTATTAAAAGTGATGCGATGACTGTTGCACCTTGAACTGTGATCGACTGAGTGGTGTAAGATTTACGGTCGAGTTCTATGGAAAAAACTATGGTGATCAAAGAAACAAAGAAAACATTAAAGGGAGAAAAGTTATAAAAGTCTGCGATCCTAAAGATGATAAAACAAGAAACTATTCTAAAAACCCAAATTTTAATGGTATCCGAAAGAACCTGTTTTTGATTTTTAAACGGGTTGAGCAAAATCATCAGTAACAGGATTAAATTGCAAAGAGAGCCAATGTCCTTAATCGACGCCCAATGAGGCAGAATACCAGCATCAGGATGTCTAATTACTAATCTCACGTACTCGGGTGGTAAAATTTTTAAAGAAAATGCTCCGAATAAAGATGCAAATAAAGTTGCATAAATGATCGATGATTTATACTTTAAAAATTCCATAAGTGAATCCCTCGATAGTATTTTAACGTGGTTTCTCAGCTGAGAAAATGCGTCCCCCCTGACACGGTTTTTTTAAAGACCAATGATTACCATGAGTGAATTAGATTTCTGGCTAGACCTTGCGGGTTTTCCGCGTTATTTTGAGGTCATGATGGGTAATTTCATAGATGCACTTAAATCAAGTTTTCCAGCAGGATTCTTCACTCAAGATGAAGCTGAGTTGAAAACCTATGGTCGCGACTGGACCAAAGTGCACGAACCGAAACCATCGATGGTTTGTTTTCCTACTTCTACCGATGAAGTGTCGACTCTGTTGAAACTTTGTACCGAATACAATGTTGCGGTCGTTCCTTCTGGTGGTCGAACCGGGCTTGCTGCTGGTGCTGTTGCCGCCAATGGTGAACTGGTGCTCTCACTTGATAAAATGCGTGCAATCGGTGAGGTTGACACTCTTGCCAATACGGTATGGTGTCAGGCTGGCGCCGTGACCGAGGCAATTCATGAACATTGCAAGTCAGCCGGTTTGACCTGGCCTATTGATTTTGCATCAAAAGGTTCGTCACAAGTTGGCGGTAACATTGCTACCAACGCAGGCGGAGTAAAAGTCATTCGCTACGGGTTGACTCGTAATTGGGTACTGGGCTTGACTGTTGTTTTGATGAATGGCGAAGTTCTGCGTTTGAACGGTTCACTTGAAAAAAACAATACCGGTGTCGATCTACGTCAGCTGTTCATCGGTACCGAAGGCATTCTGGGGGTGATCACCGAGGCGATTTTGAAACTTTCACCTCTTCCGCGTGAATGTGACGTTTTTTTATTCGCACTTAAAGATCTTTCCACTGTTTTTTCATTATTCAAGGAAGTCCGCAAATCGGGTCTGACCGTAAATGCATTTGAATGCCTCTCTCATGACTGCCTTGGTTTGGTGTTACATCACCGAAACCTGGCTTCACCCTTTAGTGATCGTCATGAGCAATATGTTCTTCTTGAAGTAGAGCGCCCCGAGTCTGCCGATGCCAAGGAAAAACTCGAAGCATGGTTGAGTGAGTTATTTGCGGGCGAATTGGTGCAAGATGCCGTTCTGGCGCAATCACCGAAAGAGGCGCAAAACCTATGGGCAATGCGTGAAGGGATTTCTGAATCACTTTCAAATACGGGCCTTCTTCATAAACACGATATTTCATTGCCGATTCATCGACTTCAGGAATTCATTGAGAACTGGAGCGCTGACATCGCGTCTAATTATCCTGGCTTGAAACCGTACGTCTTTGGTCATATCGGTGATGGTAATTTGCACATTAACCTGATGAAACCTGATGCAATGGAAGTCGCTGAATTTCGTAAGCTTTGCGCTAAAGCCGATGAGAATATGTTTGCCTGGATTCAGAAATTCGAAGGCAGTGTTTCGGCTGAACACGGCATTGGACTTCTGAAAAAGCATCTTCTGAAATACACTCGTTCCGAGACCGAAATTGCGTTAATGCGCCAAATGAAACAGGTTTTTGACCCGAAAGGCCTCTTGAATCCGGGAAAAGTTCTTTAAGTGGTTTTCAATCAATTACATTAATTAAATATTTAATAGATAATAAAGTTGATCATTTTGCTTTCGAATGGTAATTTGCGCCTCATGAAGATGGTTCAGATCATTGTCTTGTCCCTCATTACCGGTATGTTTCTTTCAGGTTGCGTCGCGCCAGGAATAGATGAATTCGGATATTTGCATAATCCCCGCGGTATTTTGTACATGGCGTTTGAATCTTTGAAAGATAATCAATACGGTGATCGATGGGATGGTCTCTTCACTGGAAAAATGTATTGCTACTACACTTCACAGCAAGGAATATCCAGGCTGAAGAAAACCGTTGGCGATTTGAATTCACCGACGAATGCGCTTGAAGTGAGTAGTCTTGAACTGATTCAAATGGGTAAAACCATCAAGGGCTATCAAGATGTGATGGGATCGATTCTAGAAGGTAAACGCTACCAAGCTGTGGTGGTTCAAAGCACCAGCAAAAAGAAAGTATTTACCATTAGCATGAGCTGTTTCAAGGAATATTCAGGCGGTGAAAAGCATCATTACTGCATGATCACTGATCTTGAAAATCATATTCTAGGAAACCCAATTCTTCCGGTATGTGATGATCTCGAACGGTTAAAGCGTTTTTAAGAATTCAATCAGGTCTTTTTTATCTTCTGATGAATACCGTTCCAAACCATCTTTAGTGAAAATTCGTTCATAGTGACCGCTGTTTGAAAGCCCAGGCAAGCGAGTGTCAAAACGATGTTCGGTATTTTGTTTCCAAGTACTAGGTGTTTTTTCACCAAGCGGATATCCGACACAATCACGATCGTAGTCACGATCCGGATCAATGGCTTTACCCGAATGATAAACAGCGGGTCTTTGTTCTGGTGGCATCATCAAAGCGCAAAGATTCGGTATCGAGTTATTGTGAAAATAAGGATAGCGGGCCCAGATTCCCTCAAGTGGCGGTGCCACATAGCCAGGTTGTTCTTCGATCACGATTCCAAAGTTTTTGGAGAAGGCGAGTGGATTCAGTCCTTCTGCCAAAGCTTTCATGCCCTTCCGGCGTCCTTCATCGGTGCCGACGTCTTTTACTTTCTCTACATACTTCAATCGAATCGTATCACTGATGGTAGGCGCGTTTTCGCCGGTTGCGACCGCATGTTCACGTTCTTTTTCCAATTCGAAAGGTGAAAGGTCCCATGCCTTCGTGACCTCGCCATGGCATTTTGCGCAGTTTTGAGCATAGTGTTCAGCGCCTCGTTTCGCCCGAGTAATGTCAATGGTGTGCTCGCCCAGAAAATCTTTCCATTTCGGTGCTTCAGTCGCGAATACTGCGGTAGTCAGTTCCTGCACGATGTCCGGATTCACTGCCAACCACTCAATCAGTTCGGGAAGATCAACACCCCGGCCAATTTCGTTCCATAAAAAATTCGTGAATACCGGGTTCCCTGAAAGAATGCTTCCGTCTGAGAGCCAGCGTGTTTTGTATTTTGCATTCCACCAAACTGCAGGTTTGCTGTCGGCAACCAGATGATCAAGAAGATTTGGTCGAGGATGATCAGCATCGTAATCAGATCGATCAGCATTTTCATTTGGTGCGCGCTTTGCAAGTGACAATGCTACCTGAGCAAGAGAGGTGTCGAGCCCCAAAGTGATTGGTTTTTTTGCGCCGATCGCATGCAAGTGATTGCGGGAATCGGCATACATCATTTTCTCAGAATGGTTGGCGCCGGTAAGCAGTGAAAAAACGTTAGGCGTGATTTTTTCAATTGCCGCTTTACCATGCATGAAAAACAAGTTTGCGCGTGGAAAACGGTTTGTCATTCCAAACACGGGCTTTCCAAAAAGTTGAGAAGAGTGGCAGGCTGCACAGCTCAAGGTGATGCCGGTGGCTCCATAGCGATTCAGCTTTGAGACGCCCATTGGATACTCTTCACCCGAATCTTTTGCGGGAGGTGTGAGGCCGAGCCATTCCCAAAAACCTTTGAAGTCTTGAAACTCAGTTGAAAGTGACAGAATTGATTTCATGAAGGCAAAAATGGGTTCGCCTGGTTTTGCATCGAGAATTTTCAAAGTCGGTCTGGCAGGCATGAGAACGCCCGTGACCGGAACAGGGTAGTGAAGAGCATGATTGCGGCCACGCTCTACTTTGGAACGGAATGTCTCTTGGTCCCATTGGTAGATGTTTTTGCGGCCATTCGGAAAAACTTCAGGGTCGATGGTGGCAGAAGCGCTCCAGTCGGGCTCAATGCCGATTGCGCTATCGATAGCGGCAAATGCCGGATGCGTGGACATGAGAATGGTGAGGCTGAGAAAGACATTAAGCGGTGCAACAATTTTCATGGTGTTTCCCCCCAGAAACACGAAAAATTTCTCGCGCTCAGGAAGGAATGTCAATGTGGCTTTTTTTCAATTTTTGATACAAATTATAGGAAAGAAACGGGGAAAACGAATGAGCATCTCAAAAATTGGTTTTATCGTGAAACACCAGAATGAAGATGCTGCTGTTCTTTCGCTTGAAATCGCCGAATTTCTCGATGGACGCGGTTTTAAAGTCCATTTTTGTGATGAGAGTTCATCGATTTTGCGCAAGTCGCCTTCAAAGAAGAAATTCAAAGTCGTAAAAAAATCTACGCTCGCTTCGAAAGTCGATTTCATCATCGTCTTCGGTGGTGACGGCACTTATCTTAGTGCGGCGCGACTAATGAAAGAGAAAAGCATTCCCGTGCTCGGCATCAACATGGGAACCCTCGGATTTCTCACGGAAGTTAAAAAAGAGGAAGTCTTTGATGCCCTCAATACCATTCTTAAAGAAAAGAAGCTCGATTGTTCTGAGCGGGTCATGCTTGAAGCAAAGTTGATTCGCAAAGGTAAAACCCTGGTGAATGATCTGGTTGTGAATGACGTAGTGGTTTCAAAAGGAGCCATTTCTAGAATTATCGGAATCAAGATCAACATTGACGGTCATTGGGCGAACACGGTTCGCGCCGACGGGATGATCATCAGTACGCCAACGGGCTCGACGGCATATTCTCTGGCTGCGGGTGGTCCGATCATCATGCCGAATTTGGCCTGCATGGCGATCACTCCCATTTGTCCCCATGGCCTCACTCAGCGGCCGTTGATCGTGCCTGATTCTGTTAAGGTTCAGGTGATGGTAGAGCACATGCCTGGTCACGTGTTTCTCACCCTGGATGGCCAGAATTTGATCGATCTTCAGTTGGGAGATGTGATCGAAATCACCCGTTTCAAAAAACATAAATTGAAAGTCGTGAAGGCGCCTAACCGCGATTACTTCTCGCTACTTCGTGAAAAATTGAATTTCGGCGGTAAATAACCGTAAAAGCATTCAGCAGTAAAGTTTTAAGGAGCAGTACTCATCATGTTACAGACGATTAAAATCAAAAACTTCGCATTGATCGAAAACGCAGAGATCCCGTTCGAGGCGGGCCTCAATATTTTATCGGGTGAAACCGGTGCCGGTAAGTCGATCATCTTGAGCGCCATTTCACTTTTACTGGGCGGTCGTGCAAATGCCGATGTCATTCGGAATGGTTCTGATGAGGCCGTGGTGGAAGGTTATTTCGATATCGATGACTTGCCATGGGTGAAGGACCGCATGAAAGAAGTTGGCATCGAGGCTGACTCCACTGAACTCTTGATCAAACGTACCGTCAATCGAAACGGCAAGAACCGTATTTTCATCAATGGTGAACTGGCGACGCTGAATATGCTTCAAGCGGTTTGCGAAGATCTGGTTGATCTTTGTGGTCAGCATGAACATCAGTCGTTGTTCAAGTCGAATGTACAGATGGACCTCGTAGACCGTTATTCCGAACTTCAAGATTCTGCCGCGAAAGTGAAGACTCAGTACGTGAAAACGATTTCACTTCGTGAAGAATGGGAAACTCTGAAGCGTAAAGAAGACGAACGGGTGCAGCGACTGGAGTTCATCAAGTTTCAAATTCAAGAATTGAATGAAGCTGCTTTAAAGCCAGGCGAAGATGAATCGCTTCAGCACGAGAAAAAGTTGCTTCAGTCGCATGAACAGCGTTTGTCACTGGGGGGCCAGATCGAGTCGGCTCTTGATAGTGAAGACGGAGCCCTTCAGTCGATCAAGTTGGCATTGACCAAAGCCAAGAACCTTTTGCATTTTGATACTGGTGTACAAGAACTTTACGACTCACTGGCTAGATCAGTAGCTGAAGTGGAAGAAGCATCACGCCTTACCCGAATTTATATGGGGTCGGCTGATCTTGATCCGAATCGATTGGAAGAAGTCCAAGAACGTCTGAGCATGATCACGAATTTCAAACGCAAGTATGGTCAGACCATTGATGAGATCATCACCCAGCATGAGAAGCTCAAGACCGAGATCGATCTTCTTGAAAACCTCAGCACTCGTCTAGAGGGGTTGGAAGCCGAGTTCCAGCAAGAAAAGAACGCGGTGATGAAGTCAGCAAAAGAATTGTTTTCAAAGCGCCGTAAAAGTTCTGAATCTTTTTCAAAGGCCATCGGGAAAGAGCTAAAAGAACTTCGAATGGCCGATGCTCTTGTGAATGTGAAGCTTGATTTTCAGGATGATTTTTCCGCTTGGGGTGCCGACTCGCTTGGTACGGTGATCACTTTTGAAGTAGCGACCAACCTCGGAGAAGACAAAAAACAAATTCAGAAAATCGTTTCTGGCGGTGAGCTTTCCCGCTTGATGCTTGCCATTCGCCGAGTGATTGCCGACAAGGGTGGCATCGGTGTTTATCTCTTTGATGAAATTGATGCGGGCTTGGGCGGTCAGACTGCTTTTACCGTGGGTAAAAAGTTGAAATCAGTTGCGGCGTATAACCAGGTGATTTGTATCACTCACGTTCCTCAAGTTGCTTGTTTTGCCGATCATCATCTTTCGATCAGCAAGCATACTTCAAAGGGCCGCACAGTAACTGAGGTTACATCGCTCACGCTTGATGGCCGCAAAGAAGAAATCGCCCGCATGCTTGGTGCTGAGAAACTCACACCTGCAGCGATCAAGAACGCGAAAGACCTGATGGAAAGCGCTCGCGATTAGTTCTTCTCTTCGTTGATGATTTCGAATTTGCCCTTGTAGACTCGTGCCAATGGAAGCGTGCGGGCGCAGCGGTGTTCTTTAATGGTAAACTCACCAGTCGCACCTTGAACTTCTTTGGTGGTCTCGATCATCATGCGCATTTCTTCACGAGTCGATGGCCCACCACTCATGGCTTTGATCACAAGTGATGCAGCATCAAACGCCAAGGCATCGAGTTCACCTGGTGCCGCATTGTAATTAGAACTATAGAGGTCATAAAATGCTTTTGTGTCTGTCGAAGGCTTGATGGTGTTGAAGCCCACCGGAAAAATTGCCTCTTCAACTTGATCTTGAGCACGTTGAATCAGCTGTGATGAATTCCAAGATGAAATTCCGATGAATTTGAGGTTTTTTGCATCACGATAGGCAAATGTCGGAATGATCTGACCTGCGGTTTTTGCTTCATCAGCAATGAATACCGCATCGAAATCAATAATCGGCGGCAAATTGTAATACTGTGCTGTGCGGGATGTTTTGCGGGTGATGTTGAGTTCTCGGCGCTTTTCTTCGAGCTCTTTCAGTTCCGTTGCGCGTTTTTTCAAATCAGCGAGCCCAAGTACTTTGTCTACCGCTGAACGAAAATCGGTAATGTTCGGATCATAAAATTCAAGATGAGCGATCTCACCGTTTCTAGCCAGCACTTCATCTTTGAAGGTTTGGGCCATTTCTTCGCCAGGTTTATTTGATGGAGCAAGGATGGCGAATATGCGGAAACCTTTTGAAGTCATTCCATATTGAACGGTTTGAAGGGTTTGGTCTTTGTTTGAAACCGAACAGAAAAAGAGGTGTGAAGCGGTTGGACTTTGTACTTGTGCAAGGGTGATCATCGGGACTTGGTAAAATACCGACTTCTTGGCAAGTAGTTCAATGCCTTTACTGATTACGGGGCCGATTACGGCGATGACTCGATCTTCTTCAACCAGTTTTTGAAGTGCCTTCACTTGAGACTCTGCATTGTCACCGCTGTCTTCGGCTACCAGTTCGTAGTCTTTCGCGCGTGAATCGGTAGAATGTTGGAGTGCGAGTTCAACCGAACGCTGAACTTTTTTTCCGAAACTTTCGTATTTACCAGTCAAAGGAATCAACAAGCCGATTTTTTTTCGGCTGACTTCACCGGTATAAACAATTTCAGGCGATGTCAGCATTCCTTTTTCATCAAGCTTTGGTTCAGTAGAAGGGGTGGGTGAAGCGCCAGCCTCGATTGCTTTATTTTCATCCTTAACAGTGGGTTTGACTTCGACTTTTTTCTTTGCGAAATCCATCATTTTGCTGACTTTTTCTTTTAGAAAAAGAACCTTGTTCTGTTGAGGCTGGTCAATGGCGCTGAGATCGATGGCCGATAAAATATCAAAACTTTCCTGATAGTTTGATGAACCATGAAGAGCGGTTGCAAGATTGTATTGGTAATAACCGCGGTACTCGGGAACCAGGTTTTCTTCAATGGCACGGCGAAAGTTTTGTGAAGCCAGATCGAATTTTTTACCACCAAGGGCGATGAGGCCTTTGAGGTTCCAGTATTCCGAGCGTTCCTTGATTGAAATATCGCCAAGGTATGCGCCTTCGAGAATTTTCGTGGCACCCTTGATATCGTTCTTCTGATAGAGGGCTTGTGCCTTACTAACCAGATTTGATTTAGGCTGATTGGTCTTGGTCGGCTCGTTGAATGGTGTATGGGTCTTTTTTACCGGCTCGCTTGAGCAAGCGGTAACAAAGATCAATGCTGAAACCAATGAATAGAGACGAGTGGACTTTTGCATAGATCTGATTCTAGCAAAAGCGTTATTTTTTTAATCAAAAATCCGCTTCACACGCTCGAAAAAGCCATGGTGCATCGGGTGTGATTTGCCGTCTTTTTCAAGTGACTCGAATTTACGAAGAATCTCAGACTGTTCGGCACTGAGTTTTGATGGAATTTCAACCATGACTCGAACTAATTGGTCACCACGACCACCGCGGCCAAGGTGAGGTAGTCCTTTTGATTTCAAACGGAACACCTTGTGGGACTGGGTGCCGGCTGGAATCTTCATTTCCACTTTTCCATCGAGGGTAGGTACGTTGATCGATGCGCCCAGTGCTGCTTGTACGAAAGTGATTGGTACATCGCAGATCACTTCTGCACCGTCACGACGGAAGAAATCATGATCAAGAACATTGACGACTATGTAGAGGTCGCCAGGGTGTCCGCCGTGTTCGCCCGCTTCACCTTCGTTTGAAAGCTTAAGGCGTTGACCGGTATCGATCCCTGCAGGAATCGTCACGGACAATTGAGAATTCTTTTTAACCTTACCGGCACCACGACAAGTACCACAAGGATTGGCGATCACTTGGCCGGTACCGTGACAGTGGGTACATGGGCGTGAAACAGCGAAAAACCCCTGTTGAAAGGTCACTTCACCGCGACCCTGACAAACTTTACAGGTTTCAGGCTGAGTGCCAGCTTTTGCACCCGAACCATGACAGGTGTCACAGTCGGTACGTTTTGAAATATTGATTACTTTTTCGACGCCTTTGTAGGCTTCTTCGAAAGTGATGTCGACTTGAGTTTCAAGATCAGCGCCAGTGCGCGGGCGACGACCACCGCGGCGTCCGCCACGACCTTGTCCACCACCGAAAATATCGCCAAAGATGTCACCGAAAATGTCATTGATGTTGCCATCGAAACCGCCGCCAAATCCACCGCCACCGAATGGGCCTTGTCCGCCACCCATGTTGTTTGCAGCGTGGCCGAATTGGTCGTACATCTTGCGTTTCTTTTCGTCAGAAATCGTTTCGTACGCTTCGTTGACTTCTTTGAATTTTTCTTCTGACTTTTTATCGCCCGGATTTTTGTCTGGGTGAAATTGAATCGCCAGTTTGCGATAAGCCTTTTTGACTTCATCGGCGGTTGCGTTTTTAGCAACGCCCAAGACTTCGTAATAATCTCTTTTTTCAGCCATATCTTCTTCCGGTGCTTGTGGTGTCTGACACTCTTATGATGCTAGATGCGTAAAAGTTTAAAAAATAAAAAGGTGCCCGACAATCAAAATGACGCTGATGGCATCATAAAGGTGTCGGACACCCTAAAAACAAGAGGATTAAACTTGTTTGAAGTCCGCGTCGATCACGTCTTCATCTTTTTTGCCTGCTGATGCACCAGCTGCTGCTTCAGGACCAGCACCTGCACCCATGTCAGGGCCAGCGCCTTGACCAGCGCCTGCGTTCTTATAAAGGGTCTCAGCCATTTTATGAGATGCAGTCGAGAGGTCTTGAGTCGCTTTTTCAATTTCAGCAAGTTCAGTACTGGTGTTGAATTTGCGAGCTTCAGTCAATGCAGCTTCTACTTTTTCTTTTTCAGCAGCTTCGATCTTGTCTCCGCTTTCTTTCAAGCTCTTCTCTACAGAGTAGATGAGAGTATCAAGTTGGTTGCGGGCATTGACGATTTGCTTGCGCTTTTCGTCTTCTGCTTTGTGCTCTTCCGCTTCGCGCATCATTTTCTTGATTTCTTCTTCGGTCAAACCACCAGAAGAAGTGATCTTGATTGATTGCTCTTTACCTGTTCCGAGGTCTTTCGCGCCAACATGAACGAGACCGTTCGCATCGATGTCAAAAGTCACTTCGATCTGAGGCATTCCGCGTGGTGCAGAAGGAATTCCAACGAGGTCGAAACGACCAAGTGACTTGTTGTGTTCTGCGAATTCGCGTTCACCTTGAAGAACGTGAATGGTCACTGCGGTTTGGTTGTCAGCAGCAGTTGAGAAGGTCTGTGACTTCTTGGAAGGAATAGTGGTGTTCTTTTCGATCAACTTGGTGAACACGCCACCCATGGTTTCAATACCAAGGGAGAGTGGAGTGACATCGAGAAGGAGAACGTCTTTCACTTCACCTTTCAATACTCCGCCTTGAATCGCAGCACCAACGGCAACCACTTCATCAGGGTTCACGCCTTTGCTTGGTTCTTTGCCGAAGATTTCTTTCACTTTAGCTTGAACGCGAGGCATACGGGTCATACCACCGACGAGAATCACTTCGTCGATTTTATCTTTGCTGAGGCCTGCATCTTTCAATGCGGTTTCACAAGGAGCCGCAAGTGATTGGATGAGTGAATCCACCAATTGCTCAAGTTTTGCACGACTGAGTTTGATGTTCATGTGCTTAGGACCACTTGCATCAGCAGTGATGAACGGAAGGTTGATGTCGGTTTCAGTCATGGAAGAAAGTTCGTGCTTCGCTTTTTCAGCAGCTTCTTTCAAGCGCTGAAGAGCCATCTTGTCGTTGCGAAGATCGATTCCAGATTCTTTTTTGAATTCGTCGCACATCCAGTCGATGATTTTCTGGTCGAAGTTACCACCGCCGAGGAATGTATCACCGTTGGTTGCTTTCACTTCGAATACGCCATCGCCCAATTCGAGTACTGATACGTCGAAAGTACCACCACCCAAGTCGAATACTGCGATGGTCATGTTCTGACCTTTTTTATCAAGACCGTAAGCAAGAGCAGCAGCAGTCGGTTCGTTGATGATCCGTTTCACATCAAGACCGGCAATGCGGCCAGCATCTTTGGTTGCTTGGCGTTGAGCATCGTTGAAGTAAGCCGGAACAGTAACCACCGCTTCCGTCACTGGTTCACCGAGATAATCTTCAGCAGTCTTCTTCATTTTCTGAAGAACCATTGCCGCGATCTCTTGTGGCGCGTATTCACGATCTGCAACTTTCACCCAAGCATCACCGTTTTTTGCTTCCACTACTTTGAATGGAGCAACTTTGGTGAACTCGGTTGTTTCTTTAGAAGTGAATTTACGACCGATCAAGCGTTTTGCTTCGAAGACGGTCTTGTCAGGGTTGGTCACCGCTTGACGTTTTGCAGATTGTCCGACTACTTTTTCACCGCTAGTCAAGAAACCCACGATTGATGGAGTTGTGTTTGCGCCTTCTGAGTTAGCGATTACTTTTGGTTCGCCACCTTCAAGAACTGATACGCAAGAGTTCGTTGTACCCAAGTCGATTCCGATAATTTTACCCATTTGTTTTTTCTCCTTATATTAAACTTTTGGCGTTGAGGTTTCTCCCTCATTGCCTTGTTATTGCTTATGGTTCTGGTTGTGGCTTTGTCAAATCAGCCAATGAAATTAGTTCGCAGCCGGGCCTGAGCTCAGCATTACGCGGCTAGCTCTCAAAAGACGGCCGTGCAAGGTAAACCCTTTTTGGTGTTCTTGAATAATCGTGCCCACTGGTTGATCGCTTGGAAGTTGGCCGACCGCTTCGTGAAGCTCTGGGTTGAATGCTTGGCCCATCGCCGGAATTTCTGTCACTCCTTGTTTACCAAGGGTGGTGATGAATTGTTGGCTCACCATTTTTAAGCCGCTGATTAAATTCGGGTCAGTTTCAGGTTTTGCATACTGAAGCGCGCGGTCGAAATTATCGAGAACTTGAAGCAATTCGCCAGCTACGTTTTCCCAACCATATTTCATGGCGTCTTGACGTTCTTTGATGGCGCGTTTCTTGAAGTTTTCGAAATCAGCGTAGAGATATTTGTACTTCTCTTCAGCGTGGGCAAGTTTCTCGGTGAGAACGGCCTCAGGTGATTTTTCAGCAGAAGCGGCTGCGTTCACAGTTTCGCCATCCACTTTTTCAGTGTTTTCAAGGTTTTGTGTGTTGTCTGACATAGTTGCTAACTTTATGGGGGTGGTTTTGGCTTTGGCAAGGGGGTGATCAAAAATAAAATGCCCGGGTGCAGAGTGGAAAGCCGACCTTTTTACTTAGAATTCTTGCGCGATGTCTTCGACCTGAATCAGGGTGCCGTCGTTGCGGTAACGAAATACCCATGCGCGGTCAAAAACTTTAGATGACCAATCGCCCTGATCATCGCCCAGCATTCTTGAAATTGCGCCTAATTCGTCATGGCCCCAGCTGATCACCACGGTTTTGCCGTCGAATGCGTGGCTTGATTTCAAATAGTCGACCATGCCCCGCGATTCACCCTTTACGAACTGATGCAGAATTGGCTGCCGAAATTGCCGGGAAGCTGGCGTCACCGTTTCAATCGGGCGCAAGCTGCTGTCGGCGTCTTTTTGGCCTTGAGCAATCAGTCGAATAGCTGAAGCAGAATCAAATTTCACGAAAAACCGAGGCAACATTGCTGCTCTTGCGTAGCCTTTTTCGCTGAGGTGAATATTACTTTCATTGGCCGGTTTTTCAGCGTGACGAATCAACACCACCGTTTTGGGCATGGCCACCGCAGAGTGGGTGAGTGGAAGTGTGATCAAAGTGATTATAAAGCAGACCAATTTCATACGACTATTGCTATCAAATTCAAGGGGGAAGTAAAGAATATAACGCACCTAGCATCAAAAAAGCCCCAGGGGTCTTTTGGGGGTCTTTTTAGGCTAAGGTTTTGATGATGGCATCAGACAAGGCGAAGCCCTTCGGGGTGGCACGAATGCGCTCTGAGGCTGTATTGATCGAATGATCGTTCAGTGCGGCTTGGGTCAGTAGCCCTTCTTTAATCAACATCTCGGCTTTCTTCTTTTGAGCATCTGTTGCCAGCCAGTGTTTGGGGAAGCCTTCGTCTAGTCGAATGGCAAGCATCCATTTTTCCAGTTCAAGTTGATCAGTGGTCAATGACTCTTCCCATTCGATAGGTAGCTTTGATTCTTCTGAAAGAGTGCGCGCATACTTGTGAAGAGATGAATAATTCTTGAAGCGTTTACGTTCACTGGATGAGTAAGAGTGTGCTGAAGGGCCAAAGGCCAAGTAAGAGCCTCCTTGCCAGTACACGAGGTTATGGCGAGCGCGAAGATTGTTTCTCGCGAAGTTTGAAATCTCGTAATGACGAAAACCTTTTTCTCTCATGAATTCATCGATCAACAGCAGATGTTTCAACTGTTCCTCGTCATTCGGAAGGTCTTTGTACATCTTGTGATGTGGCGGAAGCGTTAAGAGATAGATACTCAAATGAGTGATCGGAAAACTGGTGAGTTTTTCCATGTGAGAACGAAGGTCATCGAGTGATTGGCCCGGAACTCCACAAAGAAGGTCGGTTGAAACATTCGTGAAACCTGCGTTGAAGACGGTATCAAGCGCACGAAGGGCGTGTGATTCGTCATGCACTCTGCCCAAGATTGAAAGGTGATCGTTCTTCAGGCTTTGAACACCCATGCTTACACGGTTGATGCCGAGTGCGCGATATTGTTTGAATTGATCGAGTTCAATTGAAGAAGGGTTGGCTTCCATGGTCCATTCGGTGCCGTCATCAGGTTTCAATGCCGTATATTTAAAAAGTTCGGCGAAGATGCGGGCCATGGAATCGGGTGGGGTCATGCTGGGAGTGCCGCCCCCGAGAAAAATGGTTTCGAGGGTTGTTGCGAAAACCCCTGATTTTCCGCGTAGTTCGATTTCTTTGATCAAGGCTTTCTCGAACGTGGATGCATCGCTTGCAGCGGTTTTTTCACGGCCAATCGAATAAAAGTCGCAGTAGTGGCACTTCGACTCACAGAACGGAAAGTGCAGGTAGAGGGATGCGTATTCGGCTTTGGCCTCGGAATTCATGGGTGAAGAGTAGTCTGGTAGGGGTTGCGCTGTCAAAAGATTGATTCAAATGACAAAAAAACCGCGTTTTTTTCGAAAAAAACGTGAAAAAAACATTTGGGCATCGCCCCCGAAGCTGGTTACACTATTTGAGGTACCGTTTGTCTGAAAAGGATTTCAGGCAAGAGTTAACAGTTAAGCTTAGGAGCTTACTCATGACAAAGATCGTTTATAGCAAGATGCTTTTCTTACTTCTTTCTCTTACTACATCAACTGCATTTGCTTCAGGCCCCGAGTTGGCGAATTGCAGTGACTGCTCTAACGTCAGCTTTGAAGTCGATGGCAATGTGAAACAAATTCGCCTACCGAGTTGTAAAAGTTTGACCCTTCGTGAAGGTCAGCCGTGTTCAGATGATGGCAAGCCCGCTTACTTCACTGGCGTAAAAGATCGCCACTTCTGGAGATGGGGAAGTTCAAAAGCAGGTCACAAGGACATGTCAGCCAAAGAAAGAGCTGCATTCGTTTCTGGATTGAATTCTCAATTCGGAATCAGCGATGGCGGTGGGGCCGGTGGCGTTGGTGGTGTTGGTGGAGCCGGAAACGGTGGAGAGCCGACTCCTCGCAGAGTTTGTTATCAAACAACCTGTCAGCAAGTGGTTTACGTTGATGGTGGAGTAGTGGATTACCCGACTTACCTTTCAAACAGAGATTTGAGAAAAATGCGTCGCGCTGATCGTAAGGCACGCAGAAAAGCTCGCAAGAACCCAGATGGTACTGTTGTTTATGTAACTGATGATGGCGAATATGATCACGACACCAATCCACAAGATCAGATGAACAAATTGTTCACGTTCTGTGATGGCTTGCCAGACAGCATTACTGATCGCAAGACGGATCAAGACAAAGTAGATGCCGACATCAAAGCCGCTCAAGACAAGATTACCAAATTGAACAAGGCTCTTGATGATGCAAAAAATTCAATCAAAGACGGTTGTGAGAAGAATTGCCGTTCTGCAATGGTTAACAGCAAGATTGAAGACAAAGAAACTAAAAACAATTGTTACAAGAAACCTAGCAAATCGTTGGTGATTAAGTACTACACACACACTGAGTACACCACGACCACTGATGTTGATTTGAAGGCATGGTTTACTGCAAGTGGTGCAGGTAGCTTGGCTGCAACTGATTTTCCAGCAAAACAGAAGAACGCTTGTGATTTGATTTTCCCGACTTCAGACAGTCTTCCTGATGAAGCAGACGATTGCTTGAAACAGATTTTTTCTGCTGACGACAATGGCAAGTTCACCAAATTGAATGATGATCATTTCTTTGGTTCTTGTGAAGATGATGTCAACAAGTGGTTGAAAGCAATGAAAGACATTCAAGATCAAAAAGTGATTTTGGCTGATCTGCAGGCTAAAAAATCTCAGTATGCAACGACTGGC
>CALPVV020000050.1 GCA_943327105.2 Nitrosovibrio sp. Nv4 | reverse complement strand
TGGCAATTGCCAATCATTTTATAATACTCGCCTTTGTCTTTTGAAGAGAGATCGGTGAGTTGCTTGATAGCACGATTGAGAGCCTGAGAAGCTTCCTGATCACGCCCCTGCTGCACGAGAAGTTGTGCAAGAAGCTGGTAACCCTTTTGGTTTGGTGCAAAAGCAACGGAATCCCAAGCAAGCTGGATCGCTTGCTCGACCAATCCATCACGATCGGCACAAGCGGCAAGCCCTGCATAAGCGACTTCGCTGGACTCACCTGTTTTGAGAATTGCGCGATAAATATTACGGGCTAAATTGTTTTCACCCGAGCTGAAAAGGATGTTGGCATTCTCTATCAGGAATGGAACATCTTCACGATCAGGACGGACATACTCCGTTTTTTGTACCGGAGCAGTGTTTCTAGGAAGTTCTTCATCAATGAATTGCTGTTCCATTACCGGAGCAGCTGAAATCGGCATTGCAGGTGCAGCCGCCACAGCCGCAGCTGCTTGAAGATTCAAACTTGGATTCGGATTGAATGGAGGTGGCGTTACGCGCTTACCATCGTTAACCGCTTTTTTAGAATGGCTGACTTGTAGCAGATAGTAGTCGTAACGAGTATTTTCATCTTCGTCACGGAGCTGGATTGCCACTTCCTCAAGAGAGGAAA
Source organism: Nitrosovibrio sp. Nv4 (assembly GCA_943327105.2). Taxonomy (GTDB): domain Bacteria; phylum Bdellovibrionota; class UBA1018; order UBA1018; family CAIMNF01; genus CAIMNF01. The sequence goes on along the minus strand of CALPVV020000050.1, from coordinate 15,902 downwards.
CCGGAAAAACATCGATTTCATCACTAGAAGACAGGGAAAGTCCCTGCTGGGAAACCTTATTGTGGAGCTGCTGCGAAATCTTCTCAAACATCATGTTTGTCCTTAAGCTTTCTGATCAAGGCCATCGCCAGTGACTGCCTGACCCTGACTTTTAAATTTCGAAATTGCCTCTTTTTCCTTGAGGCCTTTCAAGATCTGAGCACGAATCTCATATCCTATATTGCTAATGTATAAAAAAAGTGACTGGTCCGTCAATTGAATCTCACTCCCAAGATCAATAATTTGTCTGACCATGTCTTGGAAGGCCGTCGATGCCTTCAGTGCTTGAACCGATTTCGGGTCCACCAGAATGCTTTCTTCCTGGATTTGAGTATCGATCAACTGAAGCATCCGAAAGTGGGCTTCACGCTCACTGGTTAATTCATCAACCCAATCGAGCTTTTCATCAGGCGTCGCATTTTTGGCGCTATCGGAATCAGGCGTGAGCAAATCGCGATAACCCCTTACACACTCGAGAAGAGTCTGGAGAATACGGATTTTTTCGGAGAAAAGCGTTTCAATTCTAGTCAAAGCATTATTCCTTTTGGGCTTGAAGGCTCGCAATTGCGCCCTTCCATCCCTCGAGCAGGTTTTCCATTAGCTTTCTTGCCTGGTCGAATTTTGAGGCGTTATTTTCAATGTTTCCTTGAGTAATCAATTGAATCATGAACACGTAAAGATTCTCGAGGTTTGCGGCAACATCACCACCCACTTCGAAATCAAGCGTGTTGGACAATTCATTGATAATGTCGTGGGCCTTTCCGACAGAAACACCTTTTGCAGCAAGGTCATTTTTTTGACATGCATCTGAAGCGCGCTTGAGATGATTGATCGCTGCTTCATAAAGCATGATCAAGATCTGTTCCTTAGTTGCGGTGGTCACGGATGTTTTACGATATGCGTTCAGTTTAGACATGTACTAATTACCCTCCTAGAAGTTGAGAAATCGGATTTCCACCTCCGCCACCCATTGTAGCGGAAAGATACTGTTGCTGTTTTTGCATGTTGCTCAAGGCACCTTGCAATCGGCTGAACTGTTCAGTCAGTGACTGGGTTTTCTTTTCCAAATTCTGCTGCTTTCGATCGATGGACTGATCAATCTGCTTGATTCGAGTCTGGATCGAATTTTCACTCGAAGCGATGACACCATCTCGAGGCTGATTGAAGCCGTCGAGAACGGTTTTCAACTGAGAGGCAAAACCCTTGTTACCGGAAACCACCTGAGCGATTCCTTCATAATCGGTTTCAAGCATTTTCTGGAAGCGGTCTTCCTTGAACGACAGGTTACCTTTTTTATCAAACTCGATTCCAAGTTCACTCAAATGAATCACCCTGAATTTTGATTCATCATCAAGATTCGTTGGAAAACCTTCGTGCATCAGGTTTCGCAAACGGAATTCGACGTTTTGAAGACTGGTGTTGCCGGCAAATGTGGTTTTGGTGTCACTCTTCTCGTCAATTTGGTTTTGTTTATTGACCCATTCCAGAACACCATTCACACCGTCGACCATCTTCTTTACTTTGTCGGTGATTTTTACAAAGTCGGCCTTGATATTAAGAGTGAATTTTTCGCCTGGCTTCGCCTGCTTCAACTGAACACCGACCCCTTGAAGAAAGTCACCGACTTCATTACCCGGAAGCTCGACTTCAAAGCCATCTACCGAAACAATTCCATTTGCTGATCTTTTGGTATCTTCAATTTGAAAATCTTCCTTGCCATCAACAAAGTACAATTGAGGAAAGCGGACATCATTGTTTAGTCCGTCTTTTTTCGAAGAAAGTACCAGTCGGTATGGCTTATCAGAATCAGTATCGTCACGAAGCACACTGGCTTTAACCACACCATCTGTCATGGTATTGATTTTTTGAGCAATACCATAGAGCGAAGCGTCTTCTTCGGTGACATAGACGTCACGGACTTCACCATCAGGAAGTTCAAAATTGATGTAACCAATTCCAAGAACTTTCTTATTCGGATCACTGAAGGCATTTGAAATCATGGATGAGCGGGCGGCAAGTTCCTTGACTTCCACTTCCCAGCTTCCGATGTTCGCTTTTTCCTTATCAACAGTCACCGACATCAGCTTTTCACCGTCACCAAGCTCGGCTTTCAACTCACGGAATTTACGTTGATTGGAAAGAGAGTCGACCGCAGATTGAAGGGAGGTGAACTTACCTTTGAATTCGCCAAAGAGTTTTAACTTAGCTTGTTCGGATTCCTTACGCTTGTTGAGCGCATTGATGGGCTGCTTCTCCGATTCAATGATCGCAGAGAGCGCTTGCTTCAATTGTCCGCCGCCCATCGGGTCAAATCTTAATCCCACGGTACGAAGTCCTCCTTGACCTCAATTATTATTTTCGCTTATTTCAGGCTAATTTCCAGAGAAATTACGCCTTTTGAACGAATTAGATTCGGAAGAATAGTAGAGAAATTGACGATGTACCGGCGGATAACCCATGTTGAAATAAAATGGTTGAAGATCGTCAAGATCATGGCAATGCCCTAGGATGATAAAGTCAAAGCCCTGACGCTTTTTTTCTTCCGCATAAGCTCGGAAAATCTTACGGACAGAGGGAACAGACCCGGGCTCAAAAGATAAATCACCCTCTTTTTGCTCATGCGTTCGCGCGATCGTTTCACCTATCCACTCGACGGCCTTGCCTGGCAATAGTTCAACAAACTTTTTGAAACCTGCAGATCTGAAAAACTTACGCATGCGGAGATAACCGGAATCACTTTGATCAACAAGGTCTCCATGGGCGATGTAAATCGAGCCAATGACCACTTCAGCATCAAAAATCTGAACAGGTATTTCACCAAACGCCTTCTTAAGATGAAAATCGTGATTGCCCTCAATATAATAGAGAGCCACTTTCTTTCGCGAAAGAGTTTTTAGTGCGGTTATAAAACCTTGGTGTTTTTGGTGAAAATACGTGGAATTGCCAACAAAAATCTCAAAAATATCACCGGCAAATACGACGGCATCCTGATCATTTTCGGGCTCACTGAGAGCATCAATGAAGGCGCCATACAAGAACGAGTTTGTATCTGCCAAATGCAGATCGGAAAAAACCCAGATGCGCTGATAAGGAACAGAAGAGCCGGTCATGGCTCTAGTTTACACTTTTTGATCGAGAATTCTTCCGGATTTTGAACCGGCTTGAAGAGCACTGCGCAGTTTCAAGAATTCCTCACCCGAAACCGAGCGAAGCACCCCACCACTTGAGTCTTTTAAGATGACCTTGAGACCGGGACCGTTCCCCTCACTTGCTGCTGAAATACCGTGAGTTAAATTCGTCTCATTAGTAGAGAAGTCATTGATCGCCTTTTGGATATTTTCAGCTGTGGCTTCAAATTCCTGATGATCTTCCTTGTCTTTTTTGTTTTGCTCATAGGCATTGGAGCCGCCGCCACCGTTTTTATCGGTGTTTTTTCCGCTGCCCACACGTTCAAACATCTCAATTGCATTTCCGGGATTGGTACTGATTTTCATAAAATTACCCGCTCTCTACTTCTTTTCGACCAAAACGAGGGGGGCCTTTAGCTAAAATAACTCAATAAAATCAGTTTAATAGCGCAATGCAAAATATTGTTTGTAAACTACATTGATTTAATGTAATAAATGCATCCAATAAAGGAGTTCTTCATGAACAAACGCCACACCCCAATTCTGTTGATCGCATTAGCCGCACTGATTTCGACCTCTGCACATGCTGGTGCCTATAACTTTGGCGGCAATTGCCCATCTCAGGGGGCCTGGACCCAAGCAGCCTTACAACAAACATCAGTCATCAAAGACGCCATTCAAAAACTAAAAGACAATCCAGCCTGCAAAGGCATTGGAAACGTACTCGTTGATTTGAAAGCGGCAGCCGACACATTGAACGTGCCAGCAGAAGAGCAAATGCGTGAAACGCGTTTGGAAAGTCTCCCGATGGAAATGGGCGCACTTCAAAAATCACTCAACGGTGGAAATAACTTGAACGGACAAGCTTCATCAATGTTATTGAACCGCACGATTGAGGCAGCTTCCATCAGCAGCAGCCTCGGCCAAGCTGGCGGAGCAAGCTCGATCGCAGGTGGAGTGATGAATGCAACGACCGCTGTTAAAACCGGCGGTCTTTCCCTACTTTATCAAAAACTGAAAGCGCCTACGAAAAAAGGTCTCGAACTTGCGACAAAAGTAATGCAAGTCTTGCCTCAATATGACGAGTGCCTTATCGGAAAACCATCTCAAGGACTTGCCATTCTTTCTGGTACGGTAAAAATCGCGGCCGCACTCAGCGCATCAGGTGAAGGCGTAGGCGATCAACTCGGAAACTCAATCGCAGCCTTGATGAACATGTTGCAAGAGCGCAAGTTCAGCACCGCGCTTCGCGATTTGGATGAAACTGAATTCTGGTTCTCAATGTCTTGCTTGATCGAAAGCTCAACTAAAAACTATTGTGATGCCCAAAACGCGCAAGAGATCATGAAGTATTCTCGTGACCAGTACAAGGCTTCAATGGACAAGATCAAGGGCGCTGATCGCAGCAACCCTAACTACGACAATCCGCTCGAGGGGTATTACCTGCTTGTTCGTGAATTGCCGATGATTTCTTCCTGGTTGCAAAAGGTGCAATTCGGAGTTTCTCCAAAGCTTGCAGCGGACGCGAGTTTCAAGAACAAAATCTGGGACCAAGTGACCGACCTCACCAAATCAGTCAACTCACTCACTGGTTACTTCAATGAGCAAATGCTCTTCATGCGTGAATTGACCGATGTGAATGCAAAACGAAACCAACTCATGCAAGTGCTTCAAGCAATCACCCAGAAAATGAGTGGTTCTGACGGCGCCGGTGCAGATGGTTCACAATTCTTCGCTACCACGATCAATCAAAACCTGCTTCCATTCTACCTCATTGGTCGAAATACAATCCCTGATGCTTGCCGAGTCAGCGAAACTCGTATGATGGCACAATCTTGGGATCAATGGATGCGCACTGGTGGAGCAGATGGTGATTATATCGCTGACTTCCAAGATCCGGACAAACTCGCGATCGTAATTGAAACCCGGATGAATGAAATCGTGGCTTCAGCATCGGCTAAATCAAGCGCCTACTTCCGCCAGCGCCTGGTAGTCGACATGCCGAACCTCGTGTCACAAACTCTCACGAGCCAGTACATGACGATTCATAAGGCATTCGAAAACGTTTATAACTACCTCAATCGTTTCGAACGCAAGATCAACAAAGACAGCATGGACGTAATTCTGATTCCAAGCATTCGTCAGACCAAAGTGAAGATTCAGAAGTTTCTCAAGTCTTACGATAGTCTTTACAACCTTGGCCGCAAGATGGCGATGACCAAGACCAGTATCGATGACGTCACCCTCGACCCAACTGTCAATGACGCCGCTAAAAAAGTGATCGACACGGTTTACAACGAGTTCAACGTTCTCTTCCAAAAAGATACGTACCTCACCAACCGATTGACCACTTTCATCGAGAAAGACTTCGCTCTTCGCATCAAGTCTGGAGCAAACATGACTCCATACCAACAAGATCTCATGGTCATCAACCAGAAGAACTTGCTTGAGAAACTGACTGACGTTCACGGATTGAACCCAACCCGTGCACAACAAGATCTTGCAGCTGCGCAAATGATCAACAAACGCAACATCGAGGCCATTGAGTCTGTTTTCAGCGACAGCCTTTACCGCATGATCGCAAACGTGAAGGCGGTAGCAGATGGAAAAGGCGATGCAGGATTCCAAGCGATTCTTGACCGTAAACTTGCAAAACAAAAACAAGCATTGCTTGCCGTAACTGCAAACTACAGAATGCCTTACACTGATCCTGCGGTTGCAATCACCAATTGGCTCTTTGGCGGTTTCTTGATCAAGCAATCTAATCCTGACCTTTATCAAGGATCTACAACCCACAGACGAATCATGGGTCGCGATGACAAGTTCGGGTCTTTCAGAAGAATGCAATCAACCTTCTGCGCCCAAACCCTGTCATTCGAAAACCGCGCAATGTTCCAGGATATCTGCAAAAACACTACAGTGAAGAGCTTCTATCCTGATAAAACTGAACTTGACCTCAAGTACAACAACTACCTTGCCAACGATACAGATGCTGCTTGGAAGGTAAGAAAGAGCTCCGAACTCACCGGTAAAGCGATCTGCGCGATGACCGACTTCAACTTGAAGAACATTGTTCAATGGCTGAAAGATCAGGATACCGAGTTGTACAGCGACGATTCTCTTGAGTAATCTTCGACTCAATTAAAAAGATTGATCCCCCGGTTTTCACTGAAATCCGGGGGATTTTTTTTTACCTGAATCTAATGTTGACAAATTAAATAAAGTATATGTATAATCTCGTCGACTTTAGTCCAAGGAGTTTATTTTATGAAAAACAAATTGATCACTGCGAATTTGATGCTTGTCCTGTTTGGCGCCGGTTGCGGAGATACCGCTTACTCACCATACGGTAACGCGCAAAACGGAACCATGCCTTTTAATCAAGGCTATCCGTTCAACAATCAGACACAACCGATGAATCAGTTTCAGTACCAGCCAAATAATTGGGTAATGCAAAACCAGAATCAATTACAAAACCAATTGCAATGGCAAATGCAGACTAATCAAAACCAGGGTTGCTTTCCTCAACAAAACCCTTGGGGCTACAACTATTACAACCCACAACGCCAGTATATGGTTTCGTGGAATATGAATTTGCACTCACCAGGCGTTTACAGCACTACGACTACCAGAAGAAGTCGCTCAAGCACCTGTTACTCGACCGTACCGGTCTACACCTATCGTTCTAACAAAAAAGTGGCGATCACTTGTTTGAGCTGTTCTGATCAAAACAACAGCACGACCGTATCAAGCAGCAAGTCAAGTAATACGACTTCTGGTTCTGCATTGCCTGTTTCCAATGGCAACTCAACGCAATCTCCAGGCAGCAAAGATATTGTAGAAGCGGTCACCTTCATTTGGACCGGTGATGACGCAAAAGAACTCTACAAACGTCTCAACATTGAAATCAAGGAATTGCCTAATCGTATCGATCAGAAAAAAGGTGCACACCTTCACTGTGAGAATGACAAAAAACTTCTCGGTAAAGACGATTACAAATGTTCATTAACCGTGAACAAAACAGATGGCGTGGTTTATCGCCAATCTGAACCGGGCAAGAAACTTGAGTCAGACAAAAAAGGATACTTCGAGCCAGCAGCTTATGATGGAGTTGATGTTGAAATCGGAGCTAATAGCGACAATGACAACGCAGGTCTTACGTTCAGCGGCAGCGAAGCAAAAGATATTTTCACTCGCATGACTGCAAGTGAAGTAGAAGGCAAGCACCCGGTCACCAATAACGAGATCACTTCAAAAACAGTTGGTCAGTTGATGTGCTACAAAACGAAGAACACCACTCGTGATAACTACTACTGCGAAGTGAAATTGCACCCAAGTACGGGTGAAGTCATCGATCAAGGTGCAGCTCCGTCTTCAAGCAACAATGCGAAGTCGACCACAGCTTCAAATACCAGCACCGTGACCGACACGAATACCGCTACGAACACCGATACCAATACTGCTACTGACACAAACACTTCAACTAGTACTGATAGCAGTACCGATAGCAGCACTGATACCAGTACAAACACGGATGTGAACAAATAAATTGATTAGCTGAATCTATCTAGACTTCCAGCGACGATGGCTCCACAACCAATCTTGTGGGGCCATTTTTATTTCTTCTTCAAGACGACGTACAAATTTACGGGTAATCACCAATGCTCGAACAGTCTCTTCTTGAGAAAGTCGATGGGCCTTTGAAAACCGATCTACCTGCGTACGCTCTTCCTGAGTGAGTTCAAGGTAAGCGGGAATCACTTCATCAAGATGTTCCAATTTCCATTCGTATCGAGATCGACCAACACGACGAATCCAACCATAGATTGGAGTCAGATCACGCTTCACACAAAGTACGCCCGGCCCTGGGACAAAATAAGTGCTTTGATTCAAAAAAGGGAACTCAAATGCCTTTGCATAGTCATGCGGTGCCTGATCAGACAGCAAGCCAACCAGATAAGGTTGATCATGACTACGATCAAGAATCACTTTCAGTTTTTTGATCGGCACAAAGATGGCTCCGAAACGCTCACGCGAGCCAACCACAATTTTGTTCAACTTTGAATTCGCCAACGGTTTATACACTGCCAAAAACTTGAACCGACTGGAAAGCGATAGAGCAAGCGACAGCCATTCCCAGTTGCCCATGTGACTTGAAATTCCCGCAACATTGGCGCCACCTTGAAATAGCTTTTCGACAAATTCAGGGTTTTCAAGACGGCATCGTTCAAGCACTTCTTCTTTTCGAATGGTTGACGTTTTGATCGTCTCGAACATCAAGTCACAGAAATTGCGGTAAAAACCTTTTTCGATTGCGATGATTTCATGCTCTGTCTTTTCCGGAAAGGAACGACGCAGATTTTCTCTTACCGTTTTCTTTCGATACCCCAAAATGACATAAACCAAAAAATAACTCACATCGGACAATCGATGAAGAATGGGAAACGGCAGCATTGAAATCATATTCAGTAACAAGCCGAGCAGATTCATTTTTGATTTGGCTCTTTTTTGAATGATGGGCAATATCCCGGGCGAGGACCGATTTTAGGAAACGTACGACAAACTTCGGGCCTTTTTTCATACACGGTACAAAGTCGGTCTTTACTGAGAAAAATACAGTCACGCCCATGTCTTTGCTCAATAATAAAGAGGCCGTTATTGGCATGATAAGACTGCACATAGCCCTCTTTCATCAATCGCTTGGCAACTTTTTTCAAAGATGCCGCCGCCTCATCTTCGGTGATCAACTCAAGACGAATCAGATCATATGCACTGACTTCAAGAGGAAGAGTGCAACAGCCCGACCAACAACCATCGCACATTCCATTGCGATAGGGTTTCCACGTACTAGGTTTCTGAACATCTGGTTTCATGTTTGATCACAAGAACAACTGCAATCCCATTGTCCAACCGTTAGCGGTTTGATCATAGGTAGCATCAGTGTTCTTACTCCGTTCATTTACATAATATCCGAAAACCCTGAGTGCGCCAAAATCAATGAATGGCCCGACTTCATACAAAGAGCCCCCCAAAACGCCGTAACCGGGTACAGATACTGTGTCCATGTAATAGCGGTAAAGGCCGTAAATTCCAAAATATTTATGAAAATAAACAGTGGAACTTACACCAACATACCATTGGCGATATGCCGAGGAAGTATTTTGAAACCGAACCCCACCTTGAAGGGTAAGATTGGTATTTTGGACGTTATAACCAAATAAACGCAAATGAACACGGGCGTGGTCTTCCGGGTTGATCACGTGATCATGCTGGAATTCAAGGCCAAAAATGCTCGCATATGCACCGGCGCCATAACGAATATCAACCTTTGCTTTTCGGGAAATCGGTACAAAATCATAGGCCCCCATCAGAAAAAACTCATAAGGTGAAGGAGAATTCATTGCCAACCACATGTCTTGCCAGCGGTATTTTTCACGAGTGGCTAACCACTCATCCAGGCTCCAACGGGACTGACGTTTCACGTCGGCTTTTCTACCCACAAAACTCCATGGCTTGCTTCCAGATGAAGACGAGCCGGAGGCTGTCTGTGCCTGAGCCAGTTCAGGCAAAAATAACGCAAGGCTTAGTAATATCAGTCCGAAACTTTTCCCGTTGATTCGCATACTTTTATCTTAATCCTGAAAACTCTTGCTGTGCTAAATAATTTTGTGCGCTAATGTCTAGGTGAAACCGATGAAACTGAGCAAGCAAACCAGTAGGATGACGTCGATGATCCACACGATGGTATTGCTTTCATTTTTAGCGTTCTCATCGCCAGCTAAAGCGACTAATGAAGCCAATCCGCCTCGAGAACCCTGCCAAACCAACATTCCCTCACCATTAACCAAACCCAAAAACATTGTCCCATTGGGTTGTGACCGACCTTTTACCATTCACGGTGAAACTTATTCTGCCGATTCACCACAAGCACAAGATGCTTCCACACTAAGGTACTTCATGAAGCCGGTACCAGAGGCTGAATCGATTCTGGCGGAGTATCAGGAAAACCGCAAATCCAGCAAGGCAAGTGCCTATATCGGAACACTCGGAATCGTGATGTTTGTTTTTTCAAGCACCATCGCCAAGCAATTTGATTCGCAATCTCAAGATTCAATTCGAAACACGCTACGAATCGGGGGACTAAGCCTTGCCGCCGGCGGCTTTTTCTTCACCCTCACCTATCTCAATGACAATGAGAAATTGATTCCAAAGTCTGTTGATCTTTATAACAAATCAAAACCAAACGACCCCATTGAATTACAGTTCACCACCGGCTGGAGGTTTTAATCATGCCAAAACGGACGGACATTAAAAAAATTCTCATGATCGGAAGCGGACCGATCATGATCGGACAAGCTTGCGAATTCGACTATTCGGGCACGCAGGCCATCAAAGCCCTGAAAGAAGAAGGCTACGAAGTGGTGCTGGTAAATTCAAATCCGGCAACCATCATGACCGACCCCGAACTCGCCGACCGAGTTTATATCGAGCCCCTCACCCCACCGATTCTTGAAGAAATCATTCGCAAGGAAAAACCGGACGCCATTCTCCCTACAATGGGTGGCCAGACCGCGTTGAACCTGACTCTTGAGCTGCATAAGAGCGGAATTCTTTCCCGCTATCAAGTTGAGATTCTGGGCGCAAAGCCTGATGTCATTCATCGAGCTGAAGATCGTGACGAGTTTCGTAAAACCATGGACTCGATCGGTGTCGAGAGTGCACGTTCTGAAAGTGCATCATCGATCGAAGATGGCAAAAAAATTCTCAAGCAATACGGATTACCGCTGGTGTTGCGACCTTCTTTTACCCTGGGCGGAGAAGGTGGAGGAATTGTACGCACCGAAGCCGAATTTTTTGACAAGCTGGGGCGCGCACTTTTTCTATCACCCACCAAGTCCTGTCTGATCGAAGAAAGCTTGCTTGGATGGAAAGAGTTTGAACTGGAAGTGGTACGAGACCAAAAAGACAATGTGATCATTGTTTGTTCGATCGAAAATCTCGACCCTATGGGCGTGCATACGGGTGACAGCATCACTATTGCGCCCGCTCAAACATTGACCGACAAAGACTTTCAAAACCTGCGCAATCAATCGATCAAAATCATTCGTGCAATCGGCGTTGAAACCGGTGGAAGCAATATTCAATTTGCAATAAACCCCAAAGATGGGCGCGTGATTGTCATCGAAATGAACCCTAGGGTTTCCCGTTCAAGCGCTCTTGCATCGAAAGCCACCGGTTTTCCGATTGCTCGCGTCGCCGCAAAACTTGCTGTTGGGTATTCCCTTGATGAACTCAAAAATGACATCACCGGCACCACACCTGCATCGTTTGAACCAAGCATTGACTATGTGGTGACCAAAATACCGAGATTTGATTTTGAGAAGTTCCGTTCGACCGATCCGAATGCCGAAAACGAACTTGGCACGCAGATGAAATCTGTGGGTGAAGTCATGGCACTGGGCCGTAATTTTCAAGAATCACTGATGAAGGCACTCTCCAGCCTTGAACGAAGTGAAAACTGGTTCAAGCCATTACCGGAAGAACGCATTTATTGGGAGCGAATTGAACGCGCTCACCCTGATCGCACCTGGGCTGTGGCTGATGCCCTTCGGAAGGGCGCAAGTCTCACCGAGATTCATGAAAAATCTGCGATTGACCCCTGGTTTTTAGGTCAAATTGCAGAAATCATGAAAACCGAAAAAGAAATGATTACGCGTGCATTCCCATTTGATCGTGATTTCTTCAAACAGATCAAAGCACAAGGCTGGCCAGATCATGCCATCGCCTTCTTGAAAAACATCACAACGACCGAAGTCAGGAAAGCGCGCGAAGCAATTCAATTAATTCCAACCTACCACTCAGTAGATACTTGCGCCGGTGAGTTCGCCGCTCAAACTCCATTTTGGTATTCAAGTTATGGTCGCACCCGGAATGAATCCAGACCCACTAACAATCGGAAAAAAGTAATGATTCTTGGCAGTGGTCCAAACCGTATCGGCCAAGGAATTGAATTCGACTACTCGTGTGTTCATGCGGCTATGGCACTCAAAGAAATGGGTTACGAAACCATCATGGTGAACTGCAACCCGGAAACCGTGAGCACGGACTTTGATATTTCTGACCAACTCTATTTTGAGCCACTTACCCCCGAATCCGTACTCAACATCGCAGCCATCGAAAAACCACTCGGCGTGATTGTACAACTGGGCGGGCAGACACCTCTCAAGATCGCCAAGGAGCTCGAAGCGGGCGGTTTACCGATTCTTGGCACAACTACTGACAGCATTGACCTTGCAGAAGACCGCAATCGCTTTGATGTACTGGTGAAAGACATTCTTACTTATCGACTTCGTCAACCCGAGTCCGCAATTGCCCACAATAAGGCTGAAGCGATTGAAAAAGCAGAGAAACTAGGGTTTCCGGTATTGATTCGCCCTTCTTATGTACTGGGTGGCAGGGGAATGAAGATCGTACGCTCAATGCAATCATTCAAAGAATTCATTGATGAAGCGATTCGCGTTTCAGATCAGCACCCCGTATTGATTGATCGTTTTTTAGATCGTGCTACTGAAGTTGATGTCGATGCAGTATCAGATGGTGAGACTACATTGATTGCCGGCGTTCTTGAACACATTGAAGAAGCCGGTATTCATTCGGGAGATAGCGCTTCTTGCATGCCTCCACGCTCGCTGCCAAGAAACATCGTCGACCGCATTCGAACCTATACCCGTATTCTGGCTAAAAAACTCAAAGTCAAAGGACTGATGAATGTTCAATTCGCCGTGCTCGGCGATGAGATCTACCTCATCGAAGTGAATCCGCGTGCATCCCGCACGGTTCCATTCGTCAGCAAGGCGATTGGCATTCAAGTGGTAAAAATCGCGATGGAACTCATGCTTGGCAAGAAACTCAAAGACCTTGGCATTGAACATGACCTTGATCGCGATTTGAAAATCTACAATGTCAAGGCGCCGGTCTTTCCGTTTCATAAATTCCCGAATGTTGACCCGGTTCTTGGCCCTGAAATGAAATCAACCGGAGAAGTGATGGGACGATCAAAAAGTTTTGCGATCGCCTATCAAAAAGCACTCGAAGCCGCAGGCTTACGCTTGCCCCATAAGGGGCGTTTATTCATCTCGGTGAGAAATGATGACAAGGCTGAAGCGCTCAGTATCGCCGAACAATTTTCAAGACTCGGATTCACGATCGAAGCTACCGGTGGAACAGCCCGTTTCTTGAATGAAAATGGCATAGAAGCAGAGACCATCTTGAAAGTTTCTGAAGGCACACCGAATTGCGTGGAAGCGATCAAAGCTGGCAAATACCAATTGATCATCAATACGGTATCTGACGATGCGACCGTAAAAGACGGATATGCGATCAGGCGTGCGGCATTGGAAAGAAAGATTGCATACTCGACCGTACTTTCAAGTGCGTGGGCAATGTTATTGGCTATTGAAAAACTCAAAGAAGAAGAAATCAGCGTCATGCCGTTGATGAATCAGGACAAATAGGACTATAAATGGGCTGGCTGGAAGATTTACAAAAAAAACAACAGGGTGAAACTGATAGTGCACCTAAAACCCATTACTGCTGGCATTGCGCAAAAGAAATTGCTGCAAATAACTTTCATCGACAAGATACTTGCGAAAATTGCGGACGCTCGACTCATGCTTGTAAAAACTGTGAATATTATGACCCGACCTTCAATAATCTTTGCCGCGAATCCAGCGCTGATCGTGTAGTCGAAAAAGAAACATCGAATTTTTGTGATTTTTTCAAACCATCCACCCGCGGCCCCGGCGCAGGGTCTAAATCAGCAAACGATTTGAAGTCAGCGGCAGACGCATTGTTCAAAAAAAAATAGCTCAGATCAATCACTCATCACTCAAGGGATTGGAGTGACGGCCTTTAATCAGGCTTGGTCCGATCTCGCCGACTACCATCGCCAACACCATCATTGCCCCGCCAAAATACTGCTGAAAATTAAGCATTTCGGAAGCAATCCAAACTGAAAAAATCGCCCCAAATACAGGCTCGCACGTAAAGATCAGTGCGGTCTTGACCGGACTTGAAAATCTTTGAAATGAACTTTGAACCAGAAATGCCAATGCTGTTGCCACCACTCCACAAAAGATCAAAGACAAAACCGTTGATTGAGTAAAACTTGAAATTCCCAATTCACTACTTTCGGTCAACAGCGCAAAAACACCGGAAACAACTGCACAGACCAGAATTTGAACGTTGGTCATTCTAACCGGATCATAAATCAGTGAAAATTTTCCAACGAGTACAATGTGCAGGGCAAACGCGAATGCACAACCCAATATCAATAGATCACCCAGACCGAATGAAAGCGAATCGCCCAGTGACAGTAGCGCAATACCAACCGTCGACATTCCGATCGCGAACCAGGTAAACCATCTGATTTTATTTCCTGAAAAAATCATGATCAACGGAACCATAACCACTGCTAGCCCGGTAATGAAACCTGCATTGGAAGCAGAGGTATATTTGAGGCCGATTGTCTGAAGTGAATACCCGCAAAACAATACCAGCCCAAGAATCACTCCTGAAATCCACTCCGCCCTGTTCTTAGCAGGAACCGCAGGAGCTAATGAAGTGAACTTTTTCCCACCTATCCATAAAAATAAAGATCCGATGAAAAAACGAATCGAAACAAAAGAGAAAGGCGAAATGCTTTTAACCGAGTCTTTGATGATCGGAAACGTCAACCCCCACGCTGCGGTCACTAAAACCAATGCCAGAGTGGCGAATTTTTTTTTATTTATCAAAATTGGTACCGACTAACCTTTCTTAAAAACGAAACTGCGCGCTCAGCGTTGGCGCAATAATCAATACTTTTGTAATTTGTTCTTCGTCTGATTTATTCACATAATCAAGCCGACTCAATGAACCAATGACACCGGCGCCGATACTGAAATTGGTTTTAAACGCGTGATCAAGGACGGCGCTCCAATGATAACTGATACCATTGTTATAGTTCATCGAATTAATCAGTACATTGGTGATGAGAACAGGAAAGATCGCTCTACCTGAAATATCGATACAAGTCATATTCGATAAAGGAACACATGCTCGTGCCCCCAACTGCAAGCCAACCAATAAGGGATGATTGATGCTGACAATCTGATTGGTCTGAGCACTGGTTTGTAATTCGGAAAAGCGTTGAACCGTAGGACCAAAAAATAAATTCAATTCAGATTTGCGAATCGCCATCCAAGAAGTCCCGGCCAACTTGAATCGTTGCTGATTTCCAAACACCCACCAAGAAGCAGCCAATCCAAACTTCAACTGATTCAAACTTTGATTTAAAGCGGTACCGAAACTGACCCATTCATAGTCCGCAAAAAACCGAACTTTTGTAAATATACTGTCAGTCAGATCATTATTTCCGGGAAAAAATTCAATTTCAAACCGATTTCCAGGCGACATAATACTGAATTGGCCATTTCCAAGGGTAGAGTTACTCAGTGTTGAAAACTGAGTTTGACCATAGAAAAGCCACGTCTGAATTTTGACACTCGATTTTTTACGAAGGAACGGCCCGCGGTCATTGTTTGCCATTGCGGTGGAAAACGCACCAAAAACGCAAATCAGACTCAATAATGAGAAACAGCGTCGTAGCAAAACATGGGCCCTATTCACACTTCATCTTAATCAGTTTTTTCAGAAATTACATTTCAAAATTAGCACCTATTTTCATGCACTTAT
>CALPVV020000049.1 GCA_943327105.2 Nitrosovibrio sp. Nv4 | reverse complement strand
GAAACTCACGCATCTTTGCGAAGAATTCATCTTTCGGAAGATTGGCGAAATCGATGCTCTTTACTGCAATTTTGTCATGACCATCCAGTTGTTCACCTACGGCTTTGGTCAGCATTTGCATGCTCTCGACTTCTTCCAACTCTTCAGCGGAATACTTCTGGCGGGCTTTGCGTTTTTTCAACCAACTCTTAGCCCATTCTTCATCCATGTTTTGAAGTACGTAAGCAACGTTTGCTTCGTTCACGATCGTTTCGCGAATGACCTTTCGATGAGCTTCGGGAATCTGCTGCATCAGCTCCCATTGTGCACCGATGGCTTTGGATTCCATTGAATAGCGAGTTGCAGCTCCGATCGGAGTCGGGACCAGGAGCGAAAATTCCTTGATCATCGCTGCCTGCCCAAAAATCAAACCCACATGGGAATTACGATCGACTGCGTGTTGCATTTCATGAAAGGCGATTACGAAATCCGACAACCTACCGCCCTTGGCTGTTCCCATGAAAACGCTATTCGTGATGGGATTATAGTGAGTTCCTGAAAAATGCCCCAACAATTTACCGATCGACTTTTGGTACCAACCGGAACGATCCAGGATATTGCGTGCGGCGAGCTTTACCCCTACTCGACTAACTGGATTCAATTTTTTACTACGTTCCTCGAGCGCGCGCTCGTAAGTATGCCGAAGCTTCTGCTCAAGAGACAGGTCAGGATTGTCCCAGTACTTTTCCAGTTCTTTGGTTAGTTCTGGTGATAGTTTCCATTCCGGCGCTTTGCCGATCTGTTTCTCAATCGCCGGCCTGGTAAACAATTTGGTCATGATCGTGCTAGGTCTGCAGGATTCTGGAATTCCTTTCGCAAACGTCGGTTGCACAAGTAATATTAACCCGCAAAGGACTACTGAACTCTGTAACTTTATTAAACTGTGCTCATACCCTAAGCGAATCATCATTCTTTATTCTATCGGAAACCTCATCATCCGACAACACGTCAAGAAGTGGACGAAAATTGAACAATAGAATCTAAGGTGATTTTTCAAAATTTTTGCACTTTTGAATTATACGATAAAAATCAATGCGCCACTGACTTCGTGGATCGAGCATTTAAAATTGGTAGATTCGGAATGCGCTTCCAGATCAATCCTGAGCCACCTTTTCCAAGCATCATTGGCCCAAGATTAACTTTTTCAGATCCCGATGAGTTACTGACCTTGATCACCGCCTGATATTCACCCTTCAGCCCATCGAGATAATCAGCTGCAAGCAAGTGCGGAAGCACATCCCAAGAACGAAGATCAGGCCGATTAGCGCGGTCAATTGCTTTCTTTGTAAGGTAGTAACCAGCCAGAATTCCAAGCTTCTTGAGTCCATTCCCTTCGCGATCAGCTGCCTGATATGCTGAAACCGCTGTCACCAATGCAGCAAGATACTGAAGGCCGATTTTCATTCCTCTCGAAAGCATCTCTTTTTTTTCTCTTGCCTTAAGGTCGTGTGACAACAGTTCTTGCAGGGGGCTTACAATCGGAAGATTAAAATTAAAATTCTTTCCATCAGCCGAAATCAATTCCAACTCAACTTTGGTCGTCGCATCGGGTTTTCGAATCGTTGGAAATGAAATCAAGAAACCGAGACTGCTGTCGATTGCATCGGTGAAAAACTTAGGTGGCCCTTCTTCATCACTCTCATCGCTATCACCACCACCCAATGCTCCGATGACACCACCGGCATAAACCGTGAGGCCAAACTCGGGAGCATAATGCATGAGAATCTGAAAGCCGAGCATCTCAAGTTGTGCGCGAAGCATCGGGTCTTGAATACCCTTGAACAAGGTAGAAATCCCGAGATGATATTTTTGGATTTTATAGCGATCGATCACACCGGCTTCGCAGACGAAAAGATTACCTTCCTGTTTTTTTTTCGCTATCACGCGAGACTTCAGTTTAACCGAAAGCTTTTCAATCTGCTCACGATTGTTACCCAACGTAGTCATCTCACTGGAATCTTGCTTTAATTGTTCGATCGCTTGATCAATCAACAGTTCGGCCGTCCGCTTTTCAGCGTTGGAATCAGAAGAACCATGTACATAACTAGCCAGCAATTTCGCCCAAACGTCATCACGATAGTAGGGCTCGGAACCGAAACTGCGCTTCAAATTCTCGAAATGACTGTCCCAGGCCATTAATTCGGAACGAGCCTTCAATCTTAAATCAGCAATTTCTTTTGGCGAATAAGTCTTGGCAGGAAAACCCTGTGCAACGACCAGAACATTACCCTTTTCGTCCTTGATCTCAGGCGTGCTCCAAGCAGGAGTTCCACCGGCATCTGCCAACAACTGATAACTCAATACTAAAAAATGATGAATGTAGGAATACTCGATCGGGTTACCACCGTAGTTAGATTCAAACCATTCGAAGCCGGCATGGTCGGATCGGACTTGGTTTGACCAGTCCCGACTTTTTTGTAAAAAATAGGCAGCCTTTTCAAAAGCCCCTTCACTCATCGCGATCGTCGAAAGCATCAGGAAATGCTGAAGCCGATTTTGCTTGTTGGAAAAAACTTCTGGTGAATAAAGAGCCCGTTCAGCACCTGCAAAATCAGAAGCCAAAAAGGATGTTCTGGATTCTCGCATTTTTGCAAGATCTGCGCTGGCACAACCCGTGACAACAATCGCAATGCTTAACGTAAAAAGAGCCCGAAGATGATTAAACCTTCGAGCTCTAAATCGTTTCAAAGCGGTGATTACCACTTGCCTCCGCCTTCGCTATATTTATTGATCTTTTCACGCACTCGACAGATTTCTTCCGATGTCTGAATATCGGTCAAACGCAAATTAACCGAGTAAGTCTTGATCGTCTTGCCATCACGTGTTTCAGGTTTCATGTTGATGTCACCGAAAATCATCGCATCAGCGCCCGATTGCTTACCCACTTTCTTTGCTTGAAGCGGATCTACCATTCCGTCGTTTTGATAAGTGATCTCTTTCAACAAAGCATCGCGACGGGAAGCATCGATCAGCGTGAATTGAGTTGAATTCGACATCTTCTCAAGCAACGCATCTTCAAGGTCTTTCACCGGAAAATAAGATTCTGAGGTATTGTTGCGAATCTCACCTACAAACAATTTGATGCGTTTGCCGTTTCGATGACTGTTGAACTCATTGAAAGAGGCATGCGCATAAAGCTGCTTCATGGCTCCATCGATTACCCGAATGGTATCACCATCTACCCAGTTATCGGTGATGGTCATCGCCTTTTCATCCGCTTTCGCATCATCCACGCGCTGTGCTTTAAATGAAGAACATGCACTTAAACTAAAAAGCAATGCCATAGCTGTTGAGATCTGAATCGTTCTTGAATTTCTCATTATTTATCCCTTCCTTAGTTTGCTTGCATCTGCTTGTCGTATTCTTTTTGAATGTCGACCATTTTAGCTTCAACTTTTGCCTTTAAATCAGGATTACTTTTGAAACGGATAGTTTGGGCACGAACGATCAGATCATCAACTTGTTTTTTGCTTACTTTTGCCAGAACCCAGCAAGTAAAGATCGATTTAGCACCGCCCACTTGAGAGAAGTCACGCTGTTCCCAGTATTGTTTGTTCTTTTCAACACCACTCACCAGGGTTTTTGAAAGTTGTGAAGAGAGTTTTGAAGTTTCAGTCTGACTGGAAGAAACCGCGGCGATTCCAGAAGTATCGCTTCCGGTTGCATCCGTGCTTGCGCGGGCAATCGTGGTATCCACAAATGAGCTGACCTGTTTTGCAATGTCATCGACCGCATCGGCATTCGCCTTTTCGCAAGCCATGCGTTTGTCAGCGCTTTGGGCCTCACCTACGTAATAGTAAAATTTCTCAGTATCAAGACCCTCTTTTTTTGCATAAAAATTAGGGTTGTCAAGCCATGCTTCACGCCCACCCGGAGCAGCCGAAGTTACTTTAAATTGAGGCGCTTCAACCTCGACTTTTTGAACAGGTGCACCCGCGCATGCACTGAGTAGACTTGTAGCGGTCATGGTCATTACGATTTTTCTCATTGGATTATTCCTTTCCTTCCGGTTTCAATTCACTGACACGATTAAAAACTTGTTCACATAGGTCTTTTGATAGCTTGTCTGATACGGATTCAAGAATCGCTGTTCGCGATCGACCGGTTTCCGTCTGAGTGGTTTGAGCTTGAAACTTTCTTCCATCTGCCTGAATGATTGCAGCAGATAGATCGAATCGTATTTTTTCCCAACCTTCCATCTTCATGTGCTGAGGGCGCTCGGTTACGGTAATTTGAATCTTATTCACATTTGCAGGTGATTTTTCGGATGAATAAACCTTACCGCCATTGTCATTAATGCAGGCTTCAAGATCGCGTTCGAAAAAATTTTCACCTTTCAATACCGTCACCAAAAAAGCTAAATGAAGATTCTTATTGCGAGCCGCATTTTCGAATCTAAGCATGCGGGTCTGATAGTCGTTCATATCGATGATGGTCGACATTCCCAGAGCAGAGGCTTCGCCAAAAAGATCCTGCAATTGAGCAAATTTCACTTTTGCCTTGTTCAATTGAGCTTGATTATGGTTTTCTTCAAGCGATTCCAGAATGGAATTGAGTTCATTCTTGATCGGTGCGGCTTCACCCAGCAGGCCTGTACGAGCAGAAAGCTTATCAAGAGCAATCAATGCGAAATTTTCATCTCCAACTACAGCTGTTTCTTTGACTTCAGCACTTCGAAGACGGGTGCTACTTTCAAGATTGACCTCTTTAGAAACATTCTGGCTGGAGTCACCACTGACGGAACCTGCGGTATCTTGAGAAAGTTTAGATTGGGCATTCACCTTCGTCAGGCTCTGAACTTTGACCACAAAACTTTCAGCCATTTGTTTTTTCGCATCTTGAATCGCAGCTTCACGGCTTGAACCGGTGCCGACTGCAACAAGATAACGGCTTGCGGGATAATGCTGTTCAGGGTGCTGGACCCATTCAGGTATCGTATTGCTCATTTCTGGAGTGGATGCACAGGCTGAAGCCAATAAGATAATGGCAATTGAAAGTTTCTTCATGACAATAATCATAAGCGACGCAATCAGAAAAAGTAAACAAGCTCGACTAATCAGATAGGCAAAAACGATGTTACCCAAATAAAACAATATGTTGAAATCTGGACTTCAAGTGGATGCGTCAAACATGACGCACTTTATTAAATTAGTTATATATAATACCTTTACAGTAATGAGTCTTCTTCGTATTCAACCGGCAATTCTGTTGATTTGGTTTTTTTGTGGAAGCCCTAACGTTATCGCCAAAGAGTTGATGAACAAATCCCATCAAAAAACATTAAACAGCCTGAATGCCATCAATCACAAATCCGCTTGTGAATCGATTTCAACACCTCAACCTGAACCGATACTGACCGATTTTCTTTTCAAAAAAAGTGATCAGGCCGGCATCAATAAAGAAACCGATTGGAAGTGGCTTACTGCAATCTCAAGCCTTGATCCGATGATGCCAAAAGAAGGCGACGATTTTTACCAAATGGAAGTCGACCTATTGAAAAGAACAAAAACAAAAAAACAGATGTTTCAGATGAGAATGGGCAAATGCTGGATCAACATGAATGGAACTTACGGCCTGAACGAAGCGCAGGACAAAATCATTCTCACGGATAGCAGTGGTTTTGATGTTACTTATCCGGAAACCTGCACCTTCGGAACGGAAGGATGCATCAAAATCAACGGCAGAACTCACCGGGTGATTACCAAAAACAAATCCAACCCACCATTGACGAAAGAAACGATCACAACAGATTACCTGAAGCCGATCAGAGATGCTCGAAATACGATTGAAGAAAAATGTCGTTGAAAAAAATTGGTGCCTAGGACCGGAATCGAACCGGTACGTCCATTGCTGAACCCAGGATTTTAAGTCCTGTGCGTCTACCTATTTCGCCACCCAGGCACACATGAAAAGGTGTCTACCATCGTGCCAAGTCACCGGTTTTTTTGCAATTACTTTTCGCGACTGTTTCTAGCCTTTGTCAAATTAAGGCGAATCGGAGACCCCATATACCCCCAGCGCTCACGCATGGAATTCACCAAGCGACGAGTGGTACTATAGTGAATCTTGTTCGGGTCACTGACATGGGCAACAAAAGTAGGCGGATTACGGCCTGTTTGATGCACGACATAGAACTTCGCATTGTCAGGGTTCTGCATATCGAGCTCATTGCGGATAAACTCGGTTACTTCCCTGGTTGTCAACTTCAATGCACGTTGCTCAAGTACGGCTTGAATCAACCGATACAGACGATCAAGCCCGATTCCGTCTTTCGCAGTGGTAAAGACAAGGGGTGCATACCCCAAGAATCGAATTTGTTTACGAAGCTGTTCTTCGGCTGTTTTTTGAGAAAATTCCTTGTTGTCGACCTGAGTATCCCATTTATTGAGAACCATGATCACGCTACAACCGGCCTCTTCGATCATGCCCGCGATTTTTTCATCCTGGTCATAAACGCCCTTTTCAGCATCAATCATCAAAATGGCAAGACTCGCACGCTCAAGTGCTTTACGCGTTTGAACGACCGATAACACCTCTACACCTTGTTCGGTCTTGTTCTTACGACGAATACCCGCAGTATCAATAAACAAGAACTCTTTGCCATTCCACTCGATCTTCGAGTCAATGGTATCGACCGTGGTACCCGCAATCGGGCTCACAATGGAGCGGTCTTCACCACTGATCGCATTCAACAGCGTACTTTTACCCACGTTCGGTTGCCCGACAATTGCAATCGAGGGCGTAGGAGGAATATACGATTCTTCACTTTCATCCAGGTCATCATCCGCTTCATCGTCAGCGGTAAACTCTTCCGATGACAATTCCTGTTCAGCTTCTTGATCTTCTGACTCCTCGGTAAAGTCTTCATCCGTAAGGAACGAACTTTCATGAGTTTCGTCAGCACCGATCTGATCCACCACCATGTCCTTCAAATCATCAATACCAAGACCATGTTCCGCAGCCACCGCAATCATATTGTCGAGTCCGAGTGAATAAAACTCACCCATCATCTCGTCTTCAAGATGTTCATGATCTGCCTTGTTCAGCACCCCGATCACCGGTGTTTTGTCTTTCAAACCGGAGCGGCGTAATTCCCGCAAAACGTCTTTATCGTCATTGGTGAGACCCGCACGAATATCCATGACGAACAAAACGATGTCGGCAATTTCGAGTGCTGTTTTCACCTGACGTGCAATTTCGTGACGAAAAAGTTCATGCCCGAGACCACCCGTATCGATCAAATTGACTTGATACGGTTTTGCCCGCACCCACCATTGAGCGGTTTCTAGAATACGATCACGAGTCACACCCGGAGTATCAAGAACCAATGAACGCTTGCGTCCCAACAAGCGATTGAACAAACTGCTTTTACCCACATTCGGGCGTCCTACGATGACGACGTTCATCTTCTTGCTCCTGATTTTCCTTTTTCGAGCACGTAGCCCAAATGTTTCATTTTTTCCGATTCGGAGGTCCAGCCCTCCATCACTTTCACACGAAGATCAAGAAAGATGCGTTCGCCCAGTAGGGCCTCGATTTCCTTGCGTGCGCCCATTCCAATATCCTTGATTTTCTTACCGCCGGCTCCGATGACCATTCCCTTTTGACTGTCACGCTCGACATAAATCATGGCGTGGATGTTGATCGGTTTTTCATTTTCCTTGAACGACATGATTTCAACAGCGCAAGAATATGGAAGTTCATCACCCAACTTCATGAACAGTTGCTTACGGATCATTTCTGAAACCACAAAACGAGTTGGACGATCGGTCAGGATGTCTGTTTCAGGGAACAATGGCTCACCTTCGGGCATATTTCTGAAAAGGGCATCGACCAATTCAGTGACGCCGACATCTTTTGCCGCAGCAATTTCAGAAACCCCAAGAAGACGACACTTCGTGCCTTCAAGTGCTGTACGGCAAGTTTCAATCCATTTTTCAATCCAGGCAAACTGCTCAGGATGCTTCAGACGCTGATCGCTCTTATTGATCACTATCACGAGTGGTGCATCAGCAAGCTTCAAATGGTCTAGCAATGCCTGCTCAGCCGCTTCCTTACTGGCAGGATCAATCAAATACAAGACCAGATCGGGACCATCAAGAGCCTTACGTACTTCCTGAATCATGTAGGCGTTAATGCCGCCATCACGGGCACGGTGAACACCGGGTGTATCGATGAACACAATCTGACCGCGATCTTCATTTAAAATTCCACGAACCTGATCGCGCGTAGTCTGAGCCTTCGGTGTAACAATTGAAATTTCTTCCTTCAAGATGGCATTCAACAACGTGCTTTTGCCCACGTTTGGTCGACCGACCAAAACCACGAGACCTGATTTTTTAACTGTTGATTCACTCATGGGTTTGATCTTTCTCCTGAATCGGGACCATCCAGAATTTCAAGGGCTGCCCTTGCAGCATTTTGTTCGGCTTCTTTTTTGGAAGGCCCGTCAGCAACCGCAAGTGTACGGTCGGCAGCCTTCACTTCTACTTCGAAAATTTTTGCGTGATCAGGGCCACGGGAAGAAATCTGATGATACGTCGGTGTCAGCTTGTAAAACGCCTGAACTTTTTCTTGTAACTTGGTTTTGTAATCCTTGAACGAAATGACGTGATTCTCTTCTTTGAAAATTGGTGCAAAGAGAAAACGAACAACGGGATAAACCGCATTGAAACCGCCATCAATGTAAATGGCTGCAATCAACGCTTCAAATGCGCTTGAAACGATCGAAGGCTTATGATTACCACCGGTGCGTTGCTCGCCTTTACCCAAAAGAATCAACTCGCTCAAGCGTAGTGTTTTACCGATTTCAAACAGGGTTTTTTCATTCACCACTGCCGCTCTCATCTTCGATAACTGCCCTTCCGGAGCGTCAGGAAATGCTTCAAGCAATAGATCTGAAATCACGAGATCAAGAACGGCGTCACCCAGAAACTCAAGGCGCTCATTGTCCCGAAGGGCGAGAGATTTGTCGTTGTTGAACTCATGTCCATAAGAAACATGCATCATGGATTGACGAAGTAACCTGAGATCACCAAAACGATAACCGATCTGTTCTTGTATTTTATCAAAAGTCATTGGTGCATTCATTGGGACCATTCCCCCATCCATGTCACTTCACCGCTTTGACGATCCACAACCCATTGGCTTACCGTGACATCGACAATCTTGTTTTGAAGTTCAATACCGTTACGAATCGGAACAATCACGCGCTGATAATCAGGAGAATATCCCGATATCCAGTTCATGGTTCCATCAGGCCCTTTGACAGGACTTTCAAATAACACGGAATTCAATACCGTTTTACGTTCATTGCCTCGGTAAACGGAAATCAATCGATCCAGACTCAACGCTTGAAGCTCGCGCGCACGCGCTTTTCGAACAGAAACGGGAACCACTTCGGGTAATCGGGTTGCCGGCGTGCCTGAACGCTCGCTATATGGAAATACGTGCATGCGAGACCAGTATAGGCCTTTCATTTTTTCCAGACTTTCCTTGAAGTCATCATCAGACTCTCCGGGAAAACCAGTGATGTAATCCATGCCCACAAACGGTTTGCGCTTCATCGATGCAAAGCGATCCATGATGGAACGGGCTTCGGTTTCTGAATATTTGCGCTTCATCAGTTTCAAAATGCGTGGCTGAATGTTCTGAAGTGAAAGATGGAAATGAGGACAGAAGTTCTCATGCTTTTCCATCAGGTCGATCATACGATCTGAAATTTCAGTCGGGTCAAGAGAGCTCACTCGCAAACGTTTCAATCCGGTCTGAGTCAAAATCGCTTCAATCAGATCATCAATTTTTGATTCTTTTGCCCAATCAACTCCATAATCACCGATATTAGTACCGGTCAATACGACTTCTTGAATTCCGCTTGCAACCAATTGGCGGATGTTATCAAGAATTGTTTCAAGTGAAAGACTTCTCGCAGGACCACGACCATAAGGAATGATGCAATAAGTACAGAAGGAATCACAGCCTTCTTGAATCTTGATGAAGACACGCGTGCGATACGTCGTATTTCCGGGATTGAGTTTTAAAACTTCATCCATTGCACTGTCGGGCATTGCCCACTCACGATCGGTTGGATGACGGGAAATCAACTCATCGTAATTGGTAACTCCACCTAAAATAGCTGGTTTACTTGATTCTTGAATATAATCAGCAATGAGGTCAGCGGCCTTGTCTTTATTTTGGTTGCCAATGACGGCAGCGATGCCTGGAATCTTCATCGCCAGCTCAGGATCAACTTCGGCCGCACAACCGGTATAAATCACCTTGGCGTTCGGATTTTTCTTGAGCGCGTCTTTCACCATTTTCTGGGACTGAACATCGGCTTCATTCGTTACGGTACAGGAGTTCACCACCACATAATCGGCCTCAGCCGGATCATGTGTCGGAACAAGCCCCTGCTTCATCAGACCCACTTCGAGTAATTGTCCGTCTGAATAATTGGCCTTACAACCTAATGTCTTTACCATGAACTTCAAAGACATTTGACCACCCTTGCCCCACCAAGAACGGTATCGCCTTCAAGCCACAAGACCTGATCGCCATTAAAAAGATTTGCATCTTCACCGGTGATCGGATGGTCAAACAGTGCCTTCAAGCCACCACCTTCGTATTGCATGACCTTCACTGCTATGGGCTGATGTTCGAAACTCCAGCTCATCAAACAGTTTTTTACTTTTAAACCAAGATCATGACCTGAAAACCATACTGCATTCTCAAGCCAAACTTCCTTGATTTCACGATTCTTCAAAGCTGAAGGTGTAATGGTACTTGCTTCTACTGGTCCGCCAAAAATGACAGATGGGTTGAACGTCTCAACCATCAAACTCAGGTCATCTGCAACATTGTTTTCAGCAGCTTCAGTGGCATCGATGTTTTCAACCGACTCATCTGAATCATTCGGCAGTTCAAATTTTACAGGCGTGATTCCACCACCCAATTGGAGTTCACTGGCCAATTTTTGAATCATTGACATAGGAATCGAACCAAGCGGAAACTCAAGCGACTGCAATTGTTGCTGGCTAAGCCCTAAAATCAAAGCAGACTCGTCTTCATTTTTCGGCTGGTATCGAACCACTTTCATGAGATTTTCAAGAGGTTCAAATTGCAAATTGACCCGATGACCGGTCGCAATCTTATCAAATTGAAAATGAGCTTTCATTGCAAACAATTTTGGAAAAAGGAACTTCTGGTCAAAAATCGCCTTCAAATCGTAGCGATTCCCCCTGGCTTGTTCAAAACTGATTTCTTTACTGACGATATCGCGTACTTCTTTTCCACAATCCATCAACTGTACCGGCACTCCAAGCTTACGCTCAAAATCATGCACATGCTGAACCAGCTGTTCTTTGAGTTCGCTCTTTTCTGAAACATCAAACAGCACGGCACGGATGGAATGACCCTGTTTTTTCAGGAGCCATGCCGTAACCAGACTTTCATCAGAACCGTCGAGAGCGACTAGGATTTTGTGTTTCATGAGCGCCCTCTCTTTTCGCCCAAAATCGACTGAATTACCATGATAAAGTCGTCCACATCGGAAGGTTGATTCGACGGGCCAAAAGATACCCGAATCGCATTCAACGCTTCAGCCTTAGATGCTCCCATCTTCAATAAAACACGGGATGGTTCGATCACTTTGCTTTTGCAAGCGCTACCATGACTGATGGCAAAACCGCGTAAATCAAGAAGTTCAACCCAGTTTTGATATCCCTCAAAGCCGATAAAACTGAATCTTGAGGTATTGGTGATTCGACTCGTTTCTTTAGACCAGATGCGAATCGGAAAACCGGTTTGAACCGTAAGCTCTTCAAGCCCTTTTTCAAGATGTTCACGTAATGCAGCTGTATGGGCTGAAAATTGATTTGTATCCAGCTCTTCAGTGGCAAATGCCAATGCAACAATACCAAGCAGGTTTTCGGTTCCACCGCGATGACCACCAGCCTGAGATCCGATCACGAATGGTTTCAATATTACGCCCGGACGGGTCCAGATCAGACCAATGCCTGCAGGTGCACCAATCTTGTGACCTGAAAAAGTTACGTAATCTGCGGGAGTATCGAATAAGTCGAATTGGATTTTACCCCAAACCTGGGAACCATCGAGATGAAGAGAAACGGGAACCGGCGAATTTTTCATCACGGATGCGAGCGCATCAAGCGATGTCAGAGAGCCAGTTTCATTATTAGCCCAGAAAAGACTGAGAAACACACTGGAACATCCGCTCTGCTTTGCATCAGTCAGGATCTCGCGAAGTGCATCAAGATCGTACTGACCGTTGGAAAGAAGAGGAAGTTCAGCGCTGCGGATCGTATTGGGGATTTCCGTTAAAAGATCATGACTCGCACTGTGCTCGCCTGCACCGATAATGATGAGATCACTTGATTTCATCGCCGAACGGATAACAGTTTGATTCGCTTCTGTTCCCGAGGAAGTAAACACGAGTTGATTGAAATCGACTTTTTTACCGAGAGTTTCGGCAATTTTCATCCCTGATTTCAGTAACAGGTTTCTCGACTGTTGGCCTGGCCGATGAAGACTCGACGGATTGGCAAACCATAAATCGGAACGCGCGAGGAGTTCTGTGAGTTTTTGACGAACGGAATCGCTTACGCCACTGCTGGCATTATAATCAAGATAGCGGACGTTCTTTTGCCACATCGAGTGTCGCTCCGGCCGCCGGAGACGCGCCCCTGTTCAGGAGCTGGCCTGCCGATTTCGGAAGTTCTTGCTGGCCACGAGCCTTACGCAAAAGGTCTCCTACCGATGTTGTGGTAAGATATTCCTGCATGATCGTACCCATGTTCTCGAAATAGGTCTTGGTCAGAACGAATTCTACTGTATCGCTCTTGAGGTCAGCGTTTCCAATGAGATCTTTCGCAGGATTGATGTTTTCACCAACACTGGTGAGAACTTCTTTAACAGAAATTTCGTCCATTGAACGAGCAAGAACGTATCCACCACCTGGACCACGAACGCTCTTTACCACTGAACCTTTACGAAGGCGGCGGAAAAGCTGCTCAAGATAATGAAGAGAAATGTTCTGGCGATCGGAGATCTCTTGAAGACGAACTGGTTTACCGTTCGAGTTGAAAGACAAATCCAAAATTGCACGTACGGCGTAGCGACCTTTTGATGTTAAACGCATTTTAAAAATACCTCCGCGTCAAATCATTGACGATTAGAAAAAACATCCGAAACACTCATGTCGAATGCTTAAAGGTTGTAGCATTGTCAGCTCTACCTAGTCAACTATATTCTTGTTATGTAAAAAATAGTATTATTGTTAATGATTTCAATTACTTATGCGATTGTTAAATTAATCTCCGAGCAAAGTTTCTTTCTATTATTTAACCTGAATTTCCTAATTTTAAAGATTTTTACCCTTCCGACCGACAAGAAGTTGATATGTCGAACCACAAAGGTAAAACCGAGAACAGCGATTCATTCACACTAGATCACGCACAAAGTCATGACTCTTCCGATATTCCCAGTATTGATGAGCTACTTGGCGCTAAAAAAACAAAACAAGCTAAAAGTTCGACCACCAGCAGCATTGCTGAAAAAACATCTTTTATCTCAAACATCAAAAGCCTGAAGGATTTTGGAACCAAGTTGGAAATTCATTTTTTATTGAAGGATGGATCACACTCATTCTTCCAATATAACGACCACACCACCCGCGGCTTCTTCGGGTTGGATGAGTTATACCAAGAAATGAAAATTCCCCAAAAGTTCACGCAAGAATGCGGAGCTTTTAGGGAATTCAAAAAAACTGAACATCAATTTTTGTTTGATGCTTTTGGAATTAATGAGCAGCAGTTTTTGCAGTTCGTACCGAACCAAGCAAACCAGATTATCACCGTCTATGCCTCTGAAAAATCAATGGCTGAACAAAAAGACAAAGTGATCGCTTATACTGAACAAAAAAACAAAAACATCAGCGCAAGTAGTCTAGACGTCGAAGCAGCCTAGAAATCCATATTGAATGATACCGCTGCCTTGCTGGTATCAAACCCTTTAGAGTACTCAGTCACTCTCTTTTCAAAGAAATTAGTGAGTGGCTGAACATCTTGAAGAACCATGAATGGGAACGGATTCTTTGTCATGTAGCGCTTTTTGTAGCCAAGCTGAACTAGACGCTGATCTGCCACATATTCAAGGTATTCACGCATGAGTTTCGGAGAAAGACCCGTTACGCCGTGTGAAAGAGCATCATCACAGAAGTTCATTTCTACTTCGATGGCTTCTTCAATCATTCCCACAACACGAGTTTCGAGTTTTTCATCAAAAATCTGAGGGTACTCAGCTCTAATAGCATCAATTGCTGCCATCGTCGCTTCAATGTGCATGGATTCATCACGGAACACCCAGTTCGTTGCAGTCGCAAGACCTGGCAACAAACCTTTGTTTCTCAGGAAGTATACATACGCAAATGAACCGAAAAAGAACAAACCTTCCACACAAGATGCGAAACACACGAGGTTTTCCACAAATTGACGGCGTTTTTCATCGGTGTCGGTCTTATCGATCGAATCGATGGAGTCCATGTACTTGAAGCAGAAATCAGCTTTCATCTTCACTGACGGAATGTTTTGGAAAGCATCAAATGCTTGCTTACGCTCTTCCAGATCAGGAATGTAGTTATCCACGAGCAAGAGATATGTTTCTACGTGAAGCATCTCATCAAACAACTGCTTACCCAAAAACATGCGATATTCAGGCGAGTTGATGTGCTTGTAGAAATTGAGCACCAGATTATGCGCAACGATATTATCGGCGGTTGCAAAAAACGCAACCAAGCGCTTCACCAAGTGAGCCTCTTGTGGAGTCAAACGATCACGAAGATGCTGAAAGTCGACAGAGAAATCAATTTCTTCCGTAGTCCAGATGTTCTTGATGGAGTTCTTATACAGTTGAAAAAACTGTGGATACTTCATCGGACGCAAAGTCAGGTCGAGTTCAGGATCGAGAATCATTGGCATGCCTCACAAGCTTCTGGGTTTTCGAGAGAACAAACAACCGCTTCAACAGCCGCTGTAGGAGTCTCTACTGTTGTTTTCTGGATTTTTGTTTTTGCACGGGAACGAAGATAATAAGTCGTCTTCACGCCCTGTTTCCAAGCATACATATACATGGAAGAAAGTTTTCCGATGTTTGCATCTTCCATGAACAAGTTGAGCGACTGGGACTGACAAATGAATGCTGAACGCAACACAGCCATATCAATCAACTCTTTTTGAGGAATTTCCCAAGCAGTCTTATAAACATCTTTCAATTCTTGAGGAATTTCAGCGATATTTTGGATAGAACCATCAGCACCGATGATCTTGGAACGCATTTCATTGTTCCACATATTCATGCGCTTGAGATCGTTAATGAGATAACGGTTCACTTGCAGGAACTCACCGCTCATGGTTTCACGTTTGAACACGTTCGCCACTTGTGGTTCGATACTTTCATAACTACCCATGATCGACGCGATGGTTGCTGTCGGAGCAATGGCAATCAAAAGAGAATTGCGAAGACCACGACGACGAACATCTTGTGCAACCTGATCCCAGTTAAAGTGAGTTTCAGGCATCATTGCTTGATATTTCTTGGCAGCTTGAACTTGAAGCTCACCTTCCGCATAACGAGACTCTTTGAATTTTTCAAATGGTCCGTGTTTATCAGAAAGATCCATGCTGGTTTGGATTGCGTGGTAATAAACTGCTTCAGAGATCTGGGAAGAAAGAGCCTTCGCTTGATCGCTTCCGTAAGGAATACGCATTTTGAAGAACACATCTTGAAGACCCATGATTCCCAATCCAACTGGGCGCCATTTATTATTTGAAGATTTCGCTTCCGGTGTCGGATAGTAGTTAAGATCAACTACGCGATCGAGAAACTTCACAGCAGTTTTGGTTACTTCTTTCAATTTTTCAAAATCAAAAGTGCCTTGAGCCGTAACATAAGAAGCAAGGTTGATACTGCCGAGGTTACAAACCGCAGTCTGACCACCGTCAGTCACTTCAAGAATCTCGGTACAGAGATTCGAGCTGTGAATCACGTTTCCTTTTGTTCCGGTCTGAGCAGAACGAAGGTTTGCCTTGTCTTTGAAGCACATCCAGCCGTTGCCACTTTCAGCAAGTGTTTGCATCATGCGGGCATAAAGCTCACGTGCAGAAACCTGCTTCATCGCAAGACCTTCTTTTTCATACTTGTGATAAAGGCCTTCAAACTCTTCACCAAAGCTGTTGTTCAAACCAACTGCATCACTTGGAGAAAACAAAGACCATTGTTCATCAGCTTCTACACGCTTCATGAAAAGATCTGGAATCCAAAGAGCAAGATTCAAATTGTGGGTACGACGCTCGTCTGAGCCGGTATTTTTTCTAAGTTCAAGAAAAGACTCGATGTCAGCATGCCAAGGCTCGAGATAAACCGCAGCAGCACCTTTACGCTTACCACCTTGGTTCACAGCGTGAACGGAAGAATCAAAAACTTTCAAGAACGGAATGATTCCGTTACTGAGACCATTAGTGCCTTTGATCAAAGCACCTGATGAACGAACCGAAGTCCAGTCAATACCGATACCGCCAGAGAACTTGGAGAGTTTTGCGCAGTCAGAAATTGATTTATAG
>CALPVV020000048.1 GCA_943327105.2 Nitrosovibrio sp. Nv4 | reverse complement strand
GTCGATGAGGAATTGGCGGTAACCGCTCTGACCCGCATTACCAGTGTGAAAGCTGGGAAAATTTTATCCAATTTGAAAAATGATAAGTCTTCCCGTCTATCCGAGATGATGGCTTATGGTAAACTGATTACAGGAAAGGAGAA
Source organism: Nitrosovibrio sp. Nv4 (assembly GCA_943327105.2). Lineage (GTDB taxonomy): Bacteria > Bdellovibrionota > UBA1018 > UBA1018 > CAIMNF01 > CAIMNF01. The sequence goes on along the minus strand of CALPVV020000048.1, from coordinate 16,535 downwards.
AGCTCGTGGCGAATCTATTGAACGCAGTCCTGCAAACAAGCAGTAATAAAAGTCTTTCTCCTGATGCTTTGCCGATCGATGCAAAGTCAAAAGATCTTGGTGAGTTGTTTCAAAACAGCTTGAAAACAGCTGAAATTGATACAGGCTCCGAAGAGCTTAATGCTGAAATGGCATTGGCAATGGGGCTGTCCCAATCGAATCAAGTTCCTGCTGTTACCAAAGAACTCACTAAAGGTGTTGTTGATGCCGATGCAAACTCTATTGCTGGTGGTGTTTCAGCAAAGCTAAGCAAGCAATTGCCGATTGCTGAGATGGCGTTGACCGAAGAGAAAATCGATCTAAAGCAAGTTTTGCCGAATCAAGTAAAGACAAAAGAGCAGCCTGGGCTTAAAACAGAGCAGAGCGAACTGATTCAGAAGCAGTCTTTGATCGAGATGAAACAGGGCGACCAGCTTCAGACTCAGCCTTTGAATACGGCTTCAATTCTCGCCAGCATGGATTTCCAGATCAATGATGATTCTGAAATTTCAGGTGGCGCTTCGTTGATGGATTTATCTGCTGCGAATTTTGATGATGTTTCTTCTGTTGAAGTGAAGAAAGAGCAGCCAAAGCCGGTCTCATCGAAATTTTCGACAAATGACTTCCTAAACTTGAGGGAAATTTCTCAGAAAAATGCGAAACCCGCTTTGACCGGAATTGCAGATTCAAAGTCTGCAATTGAACAGGCAAAAGTTATTCCACTCCAAGCTTCAACGCTTGCGGTTGGTACTAAGCCAGCTCAGAAAAAATCAGACAGTAAGCAAGATCTAGAAGGTGGAATCAGCTCATTAGTCAATGCAAACCAACCAACGAAGTCAGACCAGCTTTTCCTCGGTAAAACGGTTGAAGCAACAGTAAATCAATCAGTGAGCGGACAAAAACCGGTGATTTCATCTGAATCGATGAATCAAATCGCTTCTCAGGTGAATTTACTCGGTCAGGCAAGACAAGACGGTGAGATCAAGATCAAGCTTCGTCCCGATCATTTGGGTGAGTTACAGATGAGTGTTCGAACCAATGGTCAGAACGTCAGCGTTCAAATCAAGGCTGAGAGTGAAGAGGCTAAGAAGATCATTGAAGACAGTCTTTCTTCTCTTCGTGAGCATCTTTCGTCTCATCAGCTTTCACTCGCAAATGTTGATGTCGTAACCCAGCCTTCTACTCCTTCCGGCCTTGACCAGGGACAGATGCAATTTGATGGAAATAATCATTCCGGTCAATTTGCAAATGAAGATGGAAGAAATCAATCCGGTGATGAATATCGTCAGTCGGGACGTGATTTTGCGGCTGAAGGTTCATCATTTGTAAAACCGCAATCTGCATTCCGTAACCCGGTTAAAAATTCAGATTCATCAAGATTGGATATGATCGCATAATATGGATATCACCCGCGCAGCACCGTCTCCGTTGACAGAAGTGAAGCAGAATGATCGTCCGGTAACGGAGCGGAGTGCGACAGCGCTTTTTCAAGCGCGTTATGGTGAAAAGCAAAAGGAAGCTCGTCCAGTCAAAAAGACCTTGGATAAGGACGACTTCATGCGGATCATGATTACTGAAATGAAGCACCAGGATCCGACCAAGCCAATGGATTCTGATCGTATGGCAACTCAAATGGCTCAAATTACCAGCGTAGAACAGATGAAGAACGTTGGAACATCGATTGAGAAGCTTGCCGAAAAAAGCAGTGCATCTGATCGTTTGGCAATGAGTATGATGATTGGAAAATCGGTTACGGTTGACAAGAGTCGCTTTACCCATCAGAAAGCAACTGTTTCACCGATCAGTTTTGATTTGCCCGAGGCCGCTACCAAGGTGAAATTGGTGGTTTTGGATGACAAAGGTGAAGAAGTTGCATCAAGAGAACTTGATCCGATGGAAGCAGGTCCGAATACTTATAACTGGGACGGCATGAATGCCAGCAATATGCAGGCTCCGAGTTCGACGTATTCGATTCGAATTGATGCAGAAAATAAAAATGGTGCTAAAGTAAAAGTGAATTCTGTCACCCGTGAAAATGTGGTGGGTGTGACTTTCGAAGGCGGCGAAGCCAATTTTCTCATCGGGAATCCTAAGTCGCCTCAAAAAGTCGGTCTCAAAAATATTTTAAGGCTTGAAGGTGATGCTCAGCCTGCAGCAGCAGCAACATTGGCGCCTAAATCAAATGCCGGTGCTGCAGCATTACCGAATGGCGAATTCGAGTTGCCTGAAAATTTGAAAGCGAAGTTGGGAATGGCAAATCCTGAGGGTCAGTTGACTGCAGAAGCTGAATTGACAGATTCTGCATCGATTGAAACTCCGTCGGGTTTTCCCAACGGATTGAATGATTAAGACACAGTCTTAAGGAAAGGAGGAAAAGATGGCTACTAATCCGGTTTTTTATCCGAATGTAAGTCGTGTTCCGTCACAGACAGGAAATGTATCGGAATCGCGTAAGAATCCAGGTGAAAGTGCGATTCAAAAAGGTGAGTTCGATGATTCTCTGAATCAGGCGATTGACCGGTCGAATATCAAGGAAATGAAACTGAATCAGCCTAATCTCGATCAAGCCGGGCAAGGGTTGAAGTTCTCTGCGCATGCAACACAGCGTCTGAGAGAGCGTCAAATTCATTTCGATCCTGAAACCATGATGCGAATGAATGATGCGATCAATAAGGCTGACGCAAAAGGAGTGCAAGATACGCTTGTACTCACTGATAAAGCTGCATTGATTGTCAGTGTTCCGAACAGAACAGTGGTGACTGCGATGGATAAAAATAATTTGAATGGAAATGTATTTACAAACATTGATGGCGCAGTTATTATTTAAATAAGAAATGTTTAAAAAATAGTTGCACTAAAAATTTTCTGTCTTATACTGATAGTGTAGTGAGAGAAAAGCAGTAAAAAGAGAAGTGAAAAGAAGTAAAACCAAGATTGCACCAGGATGGTGCAGTTGAAATGGTGAAGGGCTGGACCCGTAAGGGGAGCCTCGGTTTCTGTGACTGACTGATCGGAAACCAACCAAAACTAAAACGCGAAAGCACGGAGGCTACTCATGGGTATTCTATCTTCAATGTACACTGGTTATACTGGAATCCAAGGACAAGGCGAGGCTTTGTCTGTATTCGGTGATAACATCGCCAACTCTGCAACTGTTGGTTTTAAAACTGCAAGACCTGAATTCAAAGACGCTGTGGCAAAATCCCTTAACGGAATGGGATCAAGCATTGCTACTGGCCGCGGAACAAAACTAGGTAACATTCGTACCGTATTTTCTCAAGGAACTCTGACTCAAACAGAAAGTCCAACCGACCTTTCAATCACGGGTAACGGTTTTTTCGTAGTGGATGGAGTGGAAGGTCGCGCATTCACACGTGACGGTTCTTTTCACTTCGATAAAGAAGGCAAGCTTGTTAACGGTGGCGGCGAAAAAGTAGTGGGTTTCCAGGCTGATGAAGAAGGCAATATGACTTCTAAACTTGGATCACTTTCAATTGATCGTTCCGTGCTCGATGCAAAAGGAACCAGTAAAGTTGATTTGTTCGCGAACCTTGATTCGCGCGTTGACACTGAAATGAAATTTGATCCAAAAAATCCAGATAAAACATCTCACTTTGCAACGGGTGTGACCGTTTATGACACCAATGGCGCGCCACACGCTGTAACTGTTTATTTCAATAAAGTTGATGAGCATAACTGGGAATACCGTGCAATGGCTAAGGGTGAAGACATTGAAGGCGGTAAAAAAGGCGAAATGGTGCAACAAGCATCAGGTAAGCTTTCGTTCAGTGATGAAGGCCGTCTTAAAGAGCAAAGCTCTGATTCTTCATTCAGCTTCAACAAGGGTTCAAAGGCCGGTCAAAAAGTTGAATTCAATTTCGGTAAAGACATCAAAACTGGCGGCGATGGTCTTCAGTTGACTCAATACGGTTCCACTTCTGAAGCTTACAAAACCATTCAAAATGGTTACGCTTCCGGTAGCATCGGTTCATTGAAATTCGAAGATGATGGACGTTTGGTTGCTGTTTACACCAATGGGGAATCAGTTGCAGTAGGGCAGGTTGCTCTTGCTAAATTTGAATCTCCGGAAGAATTGATGAAAACCGGTGGTAACAAGTTCAAAGAAACTCGTAACTCCGGTCAACCGACGATTGGAACTCCATTGACCGGCGGTCGCGGTCAAGTGACTTCGAAAACACTTGAAGCATCGACTACCGATATCGCCAATGAATTCATTAACCTCATGACCGCTCAACGTAACTTCCAGGCGAACAGCAAGGTCATCAGCACAGGTGATGAGCTCCTCGGTGAGATCATTAATCTAAAACGTAGCTAATCCATGAATTAACGGGTCTTGACCCGATAAAATAGTAGCGCAGGGGGTTCATTGTCAAAAATCAGTCAGATTCTAGACGACAATGAGCCCCCTTTCCGTATTTTTTAAATAATAAAGCTAAAATGATTTTTTGACACCTTGAGGTTTTTTCCAAGACCATGCAGAATTAAGTAAAGGCAGGAAGCCTAACTATGGCCAAGGAAGAAGAAAAAAAAGAAGCCCCTCCCGCAGCAACTGAATCACCTTCTGGTGGTGGAGGCGGAAAACTCGGTGTAATCCTTACAATTGTGAACTTATTGCTCACGTTGGGAATCGGCGCCGTTGTATTCGTTCAGTTCAAAAAAGATAAAAATTCAGAGAAAGTCGCTGATATCCAGCCCTCCGAAGAAGAACATGGCGGCGGTGGCGGTCATGGCGAGGCGAAAGCTGATGCACATGGCGGCGGTCATGGCGAAGCAAAAGCCGAAGGTGGCGGACACGGTGATGCTCACGGAGCACCGGCAAAACCAAAGGAAACAGTCGTTTCTCTCGAGCAATTCACGGTAAACCTTTCTACTGCAGTAGGTGCAACACCGAAGTTTGCACGAGTGGTGATTGCAGTTGAAGTTCCGAATGAAGAAACCTCTCGCGAACTGACGCAAAAAATGCCTCAGGTTCGCAATTCAATCATCGATCTATTCAACAGTAAGCGTCCAGCCGATTTGCAAACCGGTGAAGGACGAAACTTCTTGAAAGAAGAAATTCGCAATGCTCTCAACAGTTTTTTGATCACGGGAAAGATCAAGGCGATCTTTTTCAGTAATTTTTCTGTAAGCGGTTGAGGAAAGGGAAGAGTCGGAAAACGCTATGAACCAAGTGTTAAGTCAAGCTGAAGTCGATGCACTCTTGAATGCCGTTGCCGAAGGTTCGGTCGACAGTGGCGGTGGTACGGTCAAGAGGGACGAACAGCGAAATGTTCAGAATTTCGACCTGACCAACCAAGACCGCGTGATTCGCGGAAAGATGCCGACGCTTGACCTGATTTACGAGCGTTTTGTGCGTTTGTTCCGTATGTCGCTTTCAAACTCCCTTCGTAAAATTGCATCAATCTCAATCATTTCTACCGATCTTTTGAAGTTCGGTGAATTTGTGAATACCCTTCCGATTCCGAGTTGCGTGGGTATTCTTCGCTCTGAGACCCTTCGTGGTAACGCGCTATTGGTGTTCGAATCAAAACTTGCATATGCACTGATTGATAGTTATTTCGGCGGAACTGATCGCCCGTATACCAAGTCGGAAGGAAAAGAATTTACACGCATCGAGCTGATGATCATGAATAAGGTCTTGCAGCTTGGTGTTTCAGACTTGGAAGAAGCCTGGGCTCCGGTTCATAAAATCGGTCTCATGCACCTTCGTACCGAAACGAATCCGCAGTTCGTAGGGGTAGTGCCACTTTCAGATGTGATCATTTCAACTACATTTGAAGTTGAACTTGAAAATGCGAGTGGAACGATCACCCTCGTGATTCCGTATTCGACGATTGAACCGATCAAGAACAAGTTGAATTCTTCGTTCCAGTCCGATTCTGATCGTACAGACAAGATCTGGATTCAGAATCTTGAAAATCATATGGAACAAGTTGAAGCAAATTGCACGGTAAATCTTGGTGAGACATCAATCACCGTGGCTGACCTTGTGAATCTGAATATCGGAGATATCATTCCGTTAAATCAGGATTGCGATGGCGAGTTGATGCTTAAAGTTGAAGGAGTTCCGAAGTACAAGTGTTTCTTCGGTGTTTCCAGAGGAATGCGGGCGATTCAAATCACTCGTTCGACAGAAGAATAATTTAAGGAGAAGAAGATGGCTACACCAAATCTCGGTAAGATCGAAGGCGGTCAGGGACAAAAGACGGAAAATCAGGAAGGCGTCCACTCGTTGGATTTCATTCTCGATATTCCACTCAAGGTTACAGTTGAGTTGGGTCGTACCCGGATGTCAGTTCGTGACATTCTTCAACTTGCGCAAGGTTCTGTAGTTGAGCTTTCTAAATTTGCCGGTGAACCACTTGAAGTTCTCGTCAATGATCGTCTGGTTGCACGTGGTGAAGTGGTCACCGTGAACGAAAAATTCGGAATCCGTTTGACTGATATCTTGTCTCCGATGGAGCGAATCGAGCAGTTGAAATAAGTTAATAGGGCTTTAAAAATCAACGTTCCATTCATGGATGAAGGGAATAGCACCAAAATGAGCAATGTATTACTCGCAGGATGCGTATTATTTATTTCGATGCTCGCAGGTGGCAATGCCTCTGCCGGTTCGGTGACCGTTCGGGAAATCAACCTCAAGGGGAATGGTTCCGAAGTCATTCTTGATACTGAAGTTGCAAAAAAATCGATCGAAGTCGATTACGTCCGTGACATCATCCAGTTCTCCATCAGTAATGCCACCATTTATCCGGCAAAAATGTTGCATGCCGATAAGTCTTCATTCAGCAAATTGTTCGCTTATCAATATTCCCCGAATTTGGTTCGCATCAGATTTACCGTTGATAATGCTGCAGAACAATTTAAAAACAAGATCAAATGGTCTCTTGATGGCAAGAAGTTGAACATCCAGTTTCCCGAAGGTGTTAAATCTGCAAAAGCTGATGATGAGAAATCGCTGCTTGATAAAATCACAGGCGTAGTTGATTCAAAGCCGGAAGCGAAAAAGGAATCAAAAGTTGAAGCTAAGGCTGAGTCGAAGTTAGAAGAGAAAAAAGAAGAAAAGAAAGAAGAGCCAAAAGAAGAGGCTTTCAAATCAAGATCAGGCAACTTGACTGGAAAAGGTCAAAAACAAGCTGCTCTTGGTGGTGCAAAAGCGGGCCCATCTCCGATGCGTTCATTACTTGCATTGGCATTGGTTTTGGGTGGTCTTGGGCTTTTGTTGATTTATGTAAAACGTCGCAACTCAATCGGTGGCCAGGCACGCAAAGTCAACGGAAGTTCTTGGTTCTCGAATCTTTTGCCGCAAAACCGCAAACAGAAGCCGATCATGGAAGTGGTTGCGACCCATGTTTTGGGTCCGAAGCAAAGCATTGTAGTGATGAAAATCCGTGGTCAGCAATTTGTATTGGCAGTAACTGCGGAAAACATCCAGTTGATCACCCAACTTGATGCCGAAGAGTCGGAACTTGATTTGCTTGATGATCCGAAAGTCGCTGCATCGATCGGTAAAATGTTTGGCGTGAATAAGGAACCAGCGATTGAACCGGTTGTTGCTGCACCGGCAGTAGCTACTGATGCAAGCTTCAATTCACTTTTAAAAAACAGCACTGGGGCAGGGGCGATCATTGCGCGTAATGCTTATGCTGCAGGTGGTGCGGCGACTCCGGTACCGACTAAAACAAATATCGCTATCAGTGCTCGTGACCAAATTCGAAAAAGACTGGAGAGTCTGCAATGAAAAAAATCCTGGCAATAGCCCTGGTTTTTCTTGGTTTGACTGCAGCCCCAGCGTTTGCAGGTACCAATGGACTTGGTTCTCCGACCAGTGATTTTTCCTTACCTTCCATTTCCGTCAATATGGGCGGAACCGATGTCGGTAATGCTTCAAAACCAACTGAACTGGTGAATGTACTCAGAATCGTACTTTTGCTGACAGTTCTGACGCTTGCGCCTGCAATTCTGGTGATGATGACCTCATTCACTCGAATTGTGATTGTGCTTTCATTTTTAAGACAATCGCTCGGTGCCCAACAGATGCCACCAAATCAGGTGATTGTCGGATTATCCCTGTTTTTGTCGCTATTCGTGATGTCTCCGACTTGGACTAAGATTCAGGATACTGCTTTGAATCCGTTTCTTGAGGAAAAAATCGATCAGAAGACCGCTTTCGCAAATGCCGAGGCACCGATGCGCGAGTTCATGTTTGCACAGACTCGCGAAAAGGATCTTGAGTTGTTTTTGGGTCTTTCTAAAACTGAAAAGCCAAAAACCCGTGAAGAAGTACCTACTCATGTATTGATTCCTTCTTTCATTGTAAGCGAATTGAATACCGCTTTTCAGATGGGATTCATGCTTTATTTGCCATTTCTCGTGATTGACATGGTGGTTTCGAGCATTCTCATGGCAATGGGAATGATGATGTTGCCACCGATGACTATCGCTTTACCTTTCAAGCTTCTTTTGTTCGTTTTGGTTGATGGATGGGGATTGGTAGTGGGCAGTCTTGTGAAAAGTTTTGGTTAGTAATTTTAGTAAGAAGGAGAATTTGAAATGACCGAAGAAACAGTTTTGCAAATCGGAATCAACGCCCTTCAAACCATGATTTTTCTTGCCGGGCCGGTTCTCGTGGTGGCGATGGTCGTAGGTATCGTGATTTCGATTCTTCAGGCGATTACCCAGATCAATGAACAGACGCTTACTTTTGTTCCAAAGATGATCGCGGTGATTCTTACCTTGGTGGTGATGGGGCCGTGGATGCTCAGACTCATGCAAGAATATGCGATCAGTGTCTTCGGTGGTGTAGGGGAGATCATTCGTTAATGGCTTTTGCCAATTGGTCAGCAGAAGAATTGCTTTGTTTCTTCATGGTTCTCATGAGAATGAGTACGTTGATCGTTCTGCTGCCTATTTTCGGTGATCGCACGGTGCCTGGACCTGTTAAAATACTTCTTTCTGTTACCTTTTCAGCGATTCTATTTCCAATTTTGAAGAATAATGGCGCCATTAATGTTCAAGACGCACTAGTGTGGTCTGAAAACACTGGTAAGTTGTTGATGACGGTAGCAAGTGAAGTTCTTGTGGGGTTAGCGGTCGGTTTCGTTTCTCAGTTAATTTTTCATGCCATTCAGGTTGCAGGTGATTTCATTTCCCAGTTCATGGGGCTATCGATGGCAAGTATGTATGACCCTCACATGGAAAACCAAACCATGATTTTAGGTCAATTCTTAAGTGCTTTGGCAATGCTTACCTTTCTCGCGCTTGACGGGCATCATGTGTTGTTACGGGCGATGATTGAAACTTTCAATTTGATTCCTCAGGGACACTTTGTAGTGAATGAGGCATTCCGTGCCTCGATTGTTCACTTGGTTGGTAATACGGTTTTGTTTGGATTACAGCTTTCGGCACCGATGGCTGCTTGCATGTTACTGGTGAATATTGTTTACGGTATTGTGGGCAAGGCCCTTCCTCAATTGAACATTCTTACTCTTTCCATGGCTTCGAGTGTGATGATCGGCGGTTTTGTATTGTTGATCACTTATCCGAGCGTACAAAGCGGTATGGCCAGTTTATTTCAGACACATTTTGAAGACTTAAGACAATTTATGGTGGTTTATGGCGGAAAATGACGAAGACCGGGACACGGACGACCTATCAGAAGAGGCCTCGCCCTATCGGTTAGAGGAATTCCGACGAAAAGGGCAGGTATCACAAAGTAAGGAATTGGTTGCACTCTTTGTTGCGGTGGCTTGCGGTGTTGCCGTATTTGCAATGGCTCCTGGTTTTGCTGAGGAAATCATCAAATTCATGAAAGATACGTTTTCAAACGGTTTGATCGCCAAGCCGGGTGATGACATGCAAAAGATTGCCGGAGACCGCTTGCTCGATATGCTGATCGTAGTGGCAAAAATCGGTTTGCCGATTTCATTGATCGGTATGGTACTGGGAATCGCATCGCATCTTGCCCAGATTGGATTCATCTTTTCAACCGAAGCAATCACTCCAGATCTTGATAAAATCAACCCCTTAAATGGTTTGAAGCGTCTTTTCTCGATGAGAAACCTCACGGAAACGGCGAGAGTACTAGTCAAAGGTATTGTCGTACTCTACGTCGCTTATGTCATGGTCAAGAGTGATATTCTTGAATCACCGGCATTGATTTTTCAAAATCCGAAAGCGATTTTGGATGTATTGGGAAAATCTGGAAAATCACTGTTCCTTTCATTGATGGGGGTTCTTGCTGTATTCGCTGCTATTGACTTCGTATTGCAAAGACGTGAATTCGGTAAACAGGTTCGCGTGACCCGCAAAGAAGCCAAACAGGAAGCGAAGGAGCAAGACGGGGATCCGATGGTCAAATCGCGCATCCGATCCATCCAGCGCGATATGGCTCGTAAGCGGATGATGAAAGAAGTTAAGAGTGCTGACGTGATCATCACCAACCCGACCCACATTGCTATCGCTCTTCGTTATGACAAGGATAAAATGATAGCGCCCAAAGTGGTTGCAAAGGGTGCGGATTTCATGGCCGAAAACATCAAAAAATTGGCGCGCGAGGCAGGGATACCCCTGGTTGAGAATGTACCTCTTGCCCGTGCCATGTTTAAAAGCGTGAAGGTGGGTCATGTAATCCCGCGTAACCTGTTCCAAGCGGTCGCGGAAGTGTTGGCATACGTCTATAAGCTCAAGAACAAGAGCATCTGATTTTTGACGACTTTTTCGGCAAAAAAATCCACATAAATAACTTTTATCCTGACGCGCGACAATGCTAAAATTATCAGAGAGGTTCAAACTGGATGTTTGAATTTTCACACTGTCAGAACATGAGGAATCAAGGAAGATGAATCAGGCTGTCCCAAAAAATTCTGCTGTTGCCCGCTTCGCTCAGAGTCCTGACATACTCATGGCCGGAGGATTGATTGCAATTCTCGCGATCATGATTGTTCCGATGCCTCCGTTTTTGATGGATCTTTTGATCTCACTTTCAATCGCAATCTCCGTGATCATGTTGGTGACATCGGTTTATATCAAAAGAGCGCTTGAATTCAGCTCTTTTCCGACAATGTTGTTGGTGTTCACTCTTTACCGACTTTCATTGAACGTTGCCACGACTCGAATCATTTTGTTGAGAGGTGCCGATGCTGGAACCGCCGCAGCCGGTGAAGTGATTCACTCATTCGGTGAGTTTGTGGTTGGAGGTAATTACGCTGTCGGTATTGTGGTCTTTGCGATCTTGGTTGTGATCAACTTTGTAGTCATCACCAAAGGTGCGGGCCGCGTGGCTGAAGTCGCAGCACGTTTTACCTTGGACGCATTGCCAGGAAAACAGATGTCGATCGATGCAGACCTGAATGCCGGCGCGATCAATGAAGAAACCGCGCGGACAAGACGTGCAGAAGTTGCAAGAGAAGCTGATTTTTACGGGGCCATGGACGGTGCGAGTAAGTTCGTTCGTGGTGAAGCCATCGCGGGCATTCTCATTGTTTTCATCAATATCATCGGCGGAATCATCATTGGTTCGGTTCAAAGGGGAATGTCGATCGGTGATGCTGCTCAGACTTTCACTCTTCTGACCATTGGTGATGGATTGGTCACGCAGATTCCCGCCCTGATCGTTTCGGTCGCGGCAGGTATTATTGTCACCCGTTCGGGTGGACAAAATGATCTGGGAACCGATCTTGGAAAACAGGTCTTTTCTCAACCGAAAGCACTTTATGCAGGTGCCGGGGTCATGGCAACCATGGCGATTGTTCCGGGTATGCCGTTCATTCCTTTCATGATTCTTGGTGGTGGTTTTGCCATGCTTGGTAGCCGCATGTCGAAAAAAGAAGTTGAACGCGTCGCTGAAGAATCCAAGGCGAAGGAAAAAGAAAAAGATAAAAAAGAGCCTGAAAAAATCGAAAGCCTTCTTGGAGTTGATTTACTGGAATTGGAAGTGGGTTACGGTTTGGTGAGTTTGGTTGATAGTGACAAGAATGGTGACCTTCTTGAGAGAATCACCGGAATTCGCAAGCAATTTGCACTGGAGATGGGGATTGTTGTTCCGCCACTTCGTATCCGTGACAATCTTGAATTGAAGCCGGGCGATTATCAGGTTCTCTTGAAAGGTGTTGCGATTGCCACTGGTTCCCTGATGGTTGGTCATTTGATGGCAATGGACCCGGGTAATGTCACTGATAAAATCAAAGGCATTCCAACGAAAGAGCCTGCGTTCGGTCTTGACGCGCTCTGGATTGCTGCAAGTGAAAAAGATCGTGCAAGTTACGCTGGTTATACCGTCGTTGATCTTAGTACGGTAATCGCGACTCATTTGACTGAAGTTGTCCGTCAGAACTCAGCAGAATTGCTTGGCAGACAAGAGTTGCAGACACTTCTTGATGGAGTGAAGCAAACAGCGCCGAAAGTCGTTGAAGACCTTATACCAAGCGTTGTTTCTGTCGGTGTGGTGTTGAAGATTTTGAAAAATCTTCTTCGTGAAGGGGTTTCGATTCGTGATCTTCGAAGTGTGCTTGAGGCAGTCGGTGAAATGGCGCCATATCAGAAAGATCCGGTCTTGTTAACTGAACACGTCAGAAGTGTGCTTTCACGTACGATCACTAAAAAACTCGTCGGTTTTGATGGTCAGCTGACTTTGCTCACGCTTGATAAGAATGTTGAAGAGACAATCGCATCAGGAATCATCCAGACCGACCAAGGTTCACAATTGTCTCTTGACCCAGAATTTGTAAGACAATTCATTTCTGAGTTGAATGACCAAGCGGCTCAATTGCTTCAGGAAACGAATCAGGCGGTGGTGTTGTGTTCACCATTGATTCGTACTCATGTGAAACAGTTGGTTGATCGTTTTATCCCGAATGTCACCGTTCTTTCCCATAATGAATTGTCTCCGTCCGTAAACATCCGTTCTTTTGGTACAGTGAGGTTAGCATATGCAAGTTAAGAAATTCGAAGCCCCGACGTTGCAAGAAGCCTTGGACGCAATCAAGCGCGAGCTTGGCCCTGAAGCAATCATCTTGCAAACCAAACAGAACCGAAAAGGTTTCGGTCTCATGTCGAAGGGGTCTGTTGAGGTTACTGCCGCTGTTTCTGAAAAGGCGCTCGACAAGAAGACGCAGGTTGAAAGACGAATTCCAGATGCTTATGCACAGAAGGTTAACCAGCTTGGAGCGGAAAAACTGTCGAATGTTTATGACAGTTATCTGGAAAAAAGAATTGAACGAGATAATGTCCAGCTGAGCAAACAAAAGAAACGTACTGCCGTTCGTTATGCTGATATTCAGGATGATGAAAATCAGAATAGCACTGAGCCCGCGCCAGTCATGATTCAGAAAAAAGAAGAAGCGATTCCGCAGTATGCGATTCCGCAACGTCTTGAAAGCGCGATTGAAAATTATAGCAATTTGAAGAATGAAAGTAGCCAGGCACTGAGGGAAGAAGTTGATCACCTCAAACGGTTGGTTGAGGAATTGCGCGCAAGTGTCAATCGTGATCGGAATAAGCCGGATTTTTTAGATTCCGATTCACCATTTGCCGCTACCGAAGCATTGCAAGAGGCTTATGAGTTGCTTCTGCATGCCGGTGTTGAAAAACGTTTTGCAGTTCAAATCATGCGTGAAACAGCACGAAAATTAAGTGTAGAGTCCAAGGCTGACCGTGATGCTGTACTCGATTCGATTGCAGAGCGTCTTTTGAAGCAGACGGCGACAAAAGATTTCTTCAACGAGGCATTTTCGACGAATGGTCAGCATATTCATGCTTTTATCGGTGCCAGTGGTGTGGGTAAAACCAGCATGCTTGCGAAATTGGCGACAAATTCAGCTCGTAATCGAAGTGAGAGAATGGGTGTGATTCGCATCCAGTTTTCGAGTGACGAAGGTGTTGATTCGTTGAGTGTGTTCACCAAGGCGTTGCATGTACCTTACCGTGTGGTTTCAACTGCTGAAGAGCTTCAAGTTGCCATTCAGGATATGAGTCAGTGCAATCGTATTTTCATCGATACTCCATCAGTATCGCTTCGAGATCAGAATGGCATCGCATGCCTTGCTGAAGTGTTGATGGTGGTGCCTCAATTGAACACGCACCTGGTATTGTCGTGTACTACCCGTGATCTTGAGACTTACGAACAAGTAAGGCTTTATTCGCGTCTTGAGCCAACCAGCATTCTATTTACCCGCATGGATGAATCGTTTTCACACGGGTTGATTTATTCAGTTTCAAGCAGATCTGGACTTCCTGTTTCGGTGTTTTCTACCGGCAGAAAAGTGACAGGTGATTGGGAATCAGCAACAGCGGAAAGACTTACGGCTTCAATCTTGAATATTCTCTGATCGGCAAAAAAGGGAGTTCATTTACTGAGAAAAGTCTTGTTACAATTTAATTGAGTTAGCTTGCCATGGAGAGGTGAGGATGGGAACAACAAAGAAATCTGCAATTCAGAAGTACCAAAAAGCCGGTTCGACCAATTCTAGAAAGTCGAAATCAGCTGAATCCGAAGCTCCGGAAAAAAATGAATCCGTAGTGGTGAAGGTTAGTAAAAAGAGTGTTGAAACCGCTCTTGAAGCTGCCAATGATTCAAAACAGAAGGCGGTTGAACAAACCGCACTTCAGAAGAATCTTGAAAAAGAACTCGTACAGGAGATCAATCAAGGTACCAAGTTGGTGAAAGGTGATTATTCGCCACTCAACATGGATCGTGACACCTTGATTGTCGAATATGCGGGTTTGATCAAATTCATCGCCCAGAAAATCGCAGCACGCCTACCGGCAAATATCGAGCTTGATGATCTCATCAGTTCAGGTGTGATCGGATTGATGGATGCGATTGAAAAATACGATTCATCCCGCGATAATAAGTTCAAGACTTATGCCGAGTTCAGGATTCGTGGTTCGATTCTTGATGAATTGCGTTCGCAAGACTGGGTTCCTCGTTCAGTTCGTGAAAAGGCAAAGGTATTAGAACGCGCATATTCTAAAATCGAGCAGGAAAAAGGCCGCCAGGCTACCGATGAAGAAGCATGTATCGAACTCGGAATGACCACTGAGCAGTATCATGAGTTGCTCAACGAGGTTCGGAGCGTTTCATTGCTCTCTTATGATGATCTTGCCAACTTATCAAATGCCGATAAGCGTTCACTTCATGGTGGTGGAGAGCAGGGTTCCCGCTCTGCGACTCCTTTCAATGAGGTGAATGTAGCCAGCTTAAAGGGACTGGTCAGTCAGGCAATTGAAGATTTGCCTGAAAAACAACGTCTTGTTCTTTCCTTGTATTATTATGAAGACCTCAATTTGAAAGAAATTGGAAGGGTGCTTGATGTGACTGAATCTCGAGTAAGTCAACTTCACTCACAAGCGATCTTGAAACTAAAAGCCCGCCTCAAGAACAATTGGGATGACTTTTTGAATTTGGTTTCCTGATCAGGCTGCTTTTGGTTCGTCTCCCGGTACGAGTGCGACCGGGATCTCGGATAATTGTTCTACTTCAGGGGTTTCGGTTGGATTTTCTTCTGACGTTTTCAAATCATTTGCCGTATTTGCAGCATCGTTGATCGTAGTGTAGCAGCGATAGAACTTGCGTGCGGGAAATGGATCATCTTCCGTTGGCAATGCATTCATCACGCGACCTGAAGAAATTTGTTCATGCATGTTCCTTAAAATCACATTCATGCTCTGTTGCTCGCCGTTTTCAGTGAAAAATACGATGAGCTCTTCATCGACCGGAAACTTCTGTGCAGCAAAAAATGAAACTTGGTTTGGCAGGATTTCATGTGAGAGGGCGTATCCGGAAACTTTCGTTTCCGGCTTGTTTTTATACTGAATCGTGATTGGCACGCGTTTCAAATGTGATCCTCCGAGAATCGGGTTTGCTTTGTTGTTCGCGCCAGGTGTGTTCACAGTGTATGTCCTCTGATTATTATTCTACTACTGAAGTTTAAGAAACGTCAACTCTGTGTCATGGCCGACACGGAATTGACGCTAATGTTAAACAATGAAACAATAATAATAAGTGGTTCAAAGTATCGCTCAAGTTTTGACGGTATTTTGACGATCAGTCATTAGACTGAATGTAACAGGAGGGTTAGATATGCAAAAAATGAGTTTGATCACGCGAATACGCCGAAAGTTGAAAGATCGAAAGGGTCAATCGACAACCGAGTATATCTTGATTCTTGCCATTGTGGTGATGATCGCCAGCAATGTGAAGAAGAAATTGGGTACGACGCTTAACACTCAAGTCGATAACTTGAATGGTAAGATGGGCGAGTTCTACGAAGAGTAATTCGCGTTAGGTCTGAAGACAAAAGTTTAAGGTCGCATTTGAACGGGGTACCCTCCTGGTTCTGGTGCGGCCTTTTTTATTTTTTTGATTCAAAATAGAGAAGAGTTCCGCCAACGACTGAAATGGGAATGGCAATCAGATTCACCAGCGGAATGCTGAACAAAGCTAGCGTAGTAAGACCGAAACCTATGCTGAGAAAAAAATTATTTTTGATCCATAG
>CALPVV020000047.1 GCA_943327105.2 Nitrosovibrio sp. Nv4 | reverse complement strand
TTTTTATTTTTCAAAGTTGCCGAATGCATCAATCGTTTCGGATGGAATCATCCGTTCTTCGATGAATCGTTCTGAAACTTAAGCGTTTGCAGAAGCTGATTTTTTAGCGGCTTTCTTTGTCTTTTTCGCAACGGTTGCGTTGTAAAGGCCTTCTTTGATCGCCTTCATAGAAACAGTGTGTGTGCGAACTGGTTCGTGTGTGAAAGCGCAAGTAGTTCCAGAAACTGGATCCAATTGGTAAGCGGCTGAATAACGACGCTGATTACGACGACTACGTGAAGTTTTCTTCTTAGGAACTGCCATGGTTCAAAAACCCTTTCTTAAAATCTGATGTGGAAGAAGCAAAATCGACTAAAATCGAGGAGTTGTCAAGAAAATCCTTGACGGTAACTTAAGATTTAGGCAAGCAATTAGTACATGAAAAAGTCTAAAATGGCCGCTAAGAGCAGTGCGAAAAAAATGGTCAGTAAACCCAAAAAGTCGTTGTCTTCAGCTTTGAAGAAAACTGCGAACAAATTATTGTCCAAAATGACTGCTAAAGCTAAGAAACCACAGGTAAAAGTTCCTGCCAAGGTTGCAGCTAAGCCAGCGGTGAAAGCCCCTGTAAAAGCAAAGCCAGTCGCACCAGCGAAGGCCGTAAAGGCCCCGGTCGCTCCCGTTAAGGCAGTGAAGGGTAAGGCCCAGCCTGAAAAGCAAGCTAAGCCAGTTGAGCTTAAAAAAGCAGTGAAGGGCGCTCCGGTTGAGTCTGTAAAAGACGCGAAGAAAAATTCCAGTAAGGCAACCACACCAGTGGTGGCGGCAGTTTTGACAAAAGCCCCAGCGGGAAAAGCTGCCAAACCGTCTAAAGCAGCAATTTCTTCTGCTCACATGTGCCGTGAAGCGAATTGTGAAAACACGGCAACGACCAAGGGTTATTGCCGTCTTGATTACATTAAAAATTGGAAAAAGATCAAACGTAAGGAAATGATCCTGAAAGAGGGTAAACTGAACCAATATATTGAAGAATTGGTCAGCAAATACCCTGATAAATACATTGATGTCATTCGCCAAGATCTTTCAACTGAAGTGAATTTCACTAAAGTAATTCATGACCTTGAATTGGATGAATCGATCGACGACCTTGATTATGATGGTGACTCTATCGATGCGTTGATCGGTGGCATTAAAAAAGATATCGACGATTTCGGCGGCACCGGTGGTGGCGACGAAGAATTTTAATTTGAATTGAGAAAATCCCCTTCTAGTTAAACTAAAGCATTGAATTAATTGAATTTATTTTTCCACACCTTAAAACTTGACCAAAATAGTATGATTTATATAAAATGGCTATGGGGATTTTATTTAACAGTCAGAGGGGTTTTGGATGAAATCAAATTTTCAATTGTTGTATGTGACCTTAGCGGTTTCAATGAGCGCGTGTCAGCCAGGTATCATTACCGGTAACGATGCTTCCAAGAAAACCGGCTCAGCCCCGGCGGCAGTTCCAGTCATTAAGGCAGGGCTTGTGCCTACCTCGGGTACGGATATGGGTGTTGAGTCTGCTGTGCCGACTCCCACACCGTCTGGTGGTGCCAGTAACTTCAAGTTGAAAAAAATTCTCGGTTCTCTTTTCATGAATGATGCATATGCAGGGCCTTCTACTACCCCTACTCCTGGTTTTGTTCCTCACACAATTGAAGAAGAATATCAGCCGGTGGGTGTTCCAACCTATGTTTCTGATGATGGTGACTTTGCGCCTTGGCACGGTGGTGGAGGTGGTAATTATGCTGCTTCATTTGCACCCAAACACCTGATTTATGAAAACCTAGCTTTGATCACGTTGCTTGAATCAAAAATAGGGGCTCAAAAAGTAGTCAGTTTGAAATCGCAATATCAGCAATATTTGCAAGATCACAAACTGACCGAAGATCTGAAACAGTCGGTTAGTTTTGATTTCAAAGATAATCGCGCAAGAACATCCAGTGTGACGATGCCGATGACGGTATTGCTGGATCCGAATTCGGCAGTGATCACCTTGGGTACCAAGGCTTATTATGGTCTGGCAAAAGTGGGTGATGTTTCGTTGATGGCCATTACGGGCAAGAAAATCATCAATAAAAATGGTGTATTGATTGTTGCTGGTGGAAAACACAGTGGTGGTGCCAATAAAAATCAAGGAAGAATTGAATTGTTGAATGATGGTCAATTCAAAATCACTACCAATAGTATTACCAGTGACTCTAGTGCGGCTGACGTAGTGGTTTTACAAATCGATCAGGCCGTTGCAACTGCGGCTAATTTGTTGCCAGCATCGATCGGTACGCATCTGTTAGTGGCAAGAGTAAACTCTTTAAAGCAGGTAACTGTGATTAATTTGCTTGATCTGTCTACGAGCATACTTAAATCAAGCAATGCTACGGTTTGCGCAACCGTGTTGCCTAAGCTGACTGCGGTTCAGGCGGGGCTGACTTGTAAACCTGTTTTTAATCCGGGTAATACGATTCACCATGATGATCCGGCTGACTATGTTCCTGCAAATGGGAATTTTGATTTTGAATAAATGATGTCTAATTCGGACTCGCGTATTGAGGGAAGTGTGTTTCCAGAGCGTCCCTGATTTCGGGATCTTGGTTTTGCTCAACAAACCGTTTGTAATAGGCTTTCTTCGTTGTTTCTTCACCTTCAATTTCATCAAGAAAGTAGATTGCAGAATGGATGAATGCCACCTTCAGAGCTTCTTTTTCTTCTTTTCTTTCGGAAGGAACTGACTGAAGTGCTCCTTCGATACGTTCGATGGCTTCCTTGGGGTGCGCTTGAATGTAGTCACTGAGTTCTACAAAAAGGCGGGTTTCCGATTCAAAGTCACCTTGTTTGATTGTAGTTTTCTTTTGAATGAACGCTTTCAGGAAAAGATCGGTTGGGGTGTTGCCCAAGTAATTCAGGTTTGTCGCGGCATTCGTGGTTTGGGTGGGAGTGGTGGGTGATTCGGCTACGGGGCTGCCACCGAATTTCTTATTCATCTCGGGATTGTTTTCGAGGAAGTTAGCCATCCCTTTCACCAAGGCACCTTCTGATGATGCTTTGAATTCTGCTGATTCCTTAGCGTTTTTACCCAGAAAATAGTCTAACCCGAAGTAAAACATGATGAGCGTAAATGCTAAAGTGGCAATGAATTTCAAAATCTATCTCCCTGAAATCTAAGTCTAAATTAAAATAAGATAAAAAACAAAAACACGTAGTTGACCAAAATTGTCAATTTAAGTTAAACTAAATTAGGTGGGACGAGTGGGTGGAATGGTAAAAAAAACGTTAAAAATCAAATTACTAGTGGCACTCCTTTTGGGTGCTGTTGGCTGTAATTTAATTGATGACGGTAAACCTGCCATCATCGTCGAAGAAGTGAAGTTGGTGACTAAAGAGGGTGTCGAGATCGAAGATATTTCGGCGGTTCCATCATCTTTGAGTTTGGGTGATTCAGAAACCCGCAGCTTTTATGTCATCACCAACAAGTCCATTCAGGATGCTTTAAAGTCCAAGCTCGGCACTGCATTCATACAGCTTGAAGAAAAATATCAGAGTGCTCTTGAAAATGAAAAACCACTGAGCCAAGTACCGGAATTGGGAATCGAATATAAATTTCGTCCACAAGTGAATGGCATTGTTTCTAGCGAACCCGTCTGCTTCAAGTTGAGTGACGCATTTGATGGCTTGGGGGTGATTTTAAGTTTAAACGGCAAGCACATTGAATTTTGGAGTGGAGTGCCTCGTCTCGAGCGCAAAGCAAAAGACCAAGGCCCTTTGCTTCAAGAAAGAACCGAGCTGGTGGTCGATCTCTTTGATTTGAACAGTGAGTCGCCCCTTTATCAGATTGGGCTCAGTAGTTATTTTGGCATTCAAAAGGTTTCAGGAGGAAGCTTGTATCTTCTGGTCATGAGTGATGATCACTTCAAGCTCACCCGTTCAGTTTCAACTTTACCAACCGTTGTCGGCACTACAAAAGTACTGCCACGGAAACATGATGCACAGACATTAAAGGCCATTGGCCTGCCTTATTCTGAGAATAGTTTCTTGATTTACTTTACCGATGAATCATCAAAAGTGCTGAAAGTCTTCCACATGGATCACAGTTACGTATTCAAAGACGTGAGTGCTTCCTGCGGAAAAATCAATCAAAGTGGAATGTTGCCACTCGGATTGAACTGCGGTTCTTAGTGACGAATCGGGCCCGAATCACCGCCGCCAGAGCCACCAGATTTTGCGTTTCGAATCGCTTCCAGGCGTTCGTTCAAGAAATCTTCGGCCTCTTCAGCGTCTTCCGCTTGCTCACTTATTGAATATTTCGGGTCATTTTTTTTCAGCCAGTCCTCAGCTAATGCATCGAGTGATGGGTTCGATTTGTCGATCTTCACCCAGACTGAAACTTTGGTTTCTTCCATTTTCGTCCACTCAAAAGGAGCTTCCTCTAAAATTCCGATGGATGCGCTTGCCACACCTGCAATGCGATCAGCATGTTTCGGGTCAAGATAGAATTCCAGAACGCTGCCCGCTGAATCGAGACACTCATTCAAGATGGTATCAATTGTTGGTTCCTGCATCATCGGGTTGAAGTCGGCACTAGCGTAAACGGTGGTTGCGATCAGTGATTTTTCACCGTGAGAAATGGTGATCGCCATCAGAACTTCGTTTGAATAAAGTGCACCCGTTGCCTTGAGTTCGCAAACCGGGTGGTGTTTTTTGAGTTCTTCGATTCCCGCCGCATGCGTCTCTTTCAAGGTTTCTTCAACCATCTTGAGGTAATCGATTGGCAGCTCGACGGGTTTTAGTTCAGGCTTGTTTTCAGCAGTTTTTGCTCTACGATCGAAAATCATGGTTAGTCCTTAAATCACGCCTTCACGCACGCGATTGGTATTGAGTTGAGGAGGAAATTCCTCCAGTTTAAGTTCTTTTTTCAGGCTTCT
This sequence comes from Nitrosovibrio sp. Nv4, assembly GCA_943327105.2. GTDB lineage: Bacteria > Bdellovibrionota > UBA1018 > UBA1018 > CAIMNF01 > CAIMNF01. The sequence goes on along the minus strand of CALPVV020000047.1, from coordinate 11,782 downwards.
GCCTTCACGTTGAATGGTGAGCTGAGCCTTTTCATTCGGCTTGAGTTGGGCAATGATTTTTTCAAGTTCTGAAAATTCCTTCACTGCTTTGCCGTTCACTTCAAAAATAATATCACCTGGTTGAAGGCCTGCAAGATCGGCTGGCGCTCGATCAACCATGTTCAAAACTAAAACGCCGTTTGACCGTGGCAAGCCATAAGAATAAGCGAGCGATGGAGTGACTTGTCTGGTGATCAGGCCAAGCCATGGACGCGGCACGCGGCCGAATTTTTTCAAATTGCTCAAAACGACTTTCGCGTCATTGATGGGAATGGCAAAACCGATTCCACCGAATTGTCCTGAACGTGAGTAAATTGCCGAGTTGATGCCGATGACTTCACCCTTGGTGTTGAATAATGGGCCACCGCTGTTTCCGGGGTTGATGGCAGCATCGGTCTGTAAATAATTGTCAAATGGGCCTTGGCCGATATTGCGATTCTTGGAAGAGATGATTCCTGCTGACACAGAGTAATCGAGACCAAACGGGTTACCGATGGCGATGACGGGTTCACCGATTCTGACTTTGTCAGAGTCGCCCATTTTTACGGGTGACAAGGAATTGGGAACCTTGTTGTTTTTATCTTGTAGCTGAAGAAGCGCGATGTCGGTTTTCGAGTCACGCCCCACGATTTTTGCACCGAATTGACGCTTGTCTTTCAGGGTAACAACGATTTCAACCGAACGGTTTTCAGCGGCTTGTTCCACGACATGAAAATTAGTGAGGACAAAGCCATCAAGGTCGATGATGAACCCGGTACCCAATGAGCCACTCTGACGCTGGTTTTCAGGAATTCCATAAAATTGAAAAAAATCACCCCAACCAGGAACGGTGAATGTTGCACGTTGTTCAACCTTGGTGGAAATGTGAACAGTAGAAGGCGCGATGCGCTCGACCAGATCTGGTAATTCCTGCGGCGTAAATGGACCCGCATAAACAGAAAGCGTCGAATGGAATGCGCTGAGTAAAATTATCAAAAAAGCTCTTAATTTCATCAGGTCTTGCATAATATTCCTTGAAGGGTTCACATGCAAGCTTTAGATTATCTGGCATGACTCAAACATCTCATTCTGAAGTAGTAATTGTTGGTTTTGCACGCACTCCGATCGGGAGTTTTCAAGGTGCACTTTCATCCCTCACGGCCCCAAAACTCGGTGCTCATGCCATCAAAGCGGCATTAGAGCGCGCGGGAGTGAAGCCAGAGCAGGTTTCTGAAGTGATCATGGGTAACGTTCTGACTGCGGGCATTGGCCAAGCGCCAGCACGCCAGGCGACCATTTTTGCGGGTATTCCATCAAGCGTACCGGCACTGACCATCAACAAAGTTTGTGGAAGCGGCATGAAGGCAATCATGCTCGGTGTTCAATCGATCATGACGGGTGAAAGTGAAATCGTTGTAGCCGGCGGCCAAGAGAGCATGACCAATGCGCCTTACTTGATGCCTGCTGCACGTAGTGGTTTTCGCATGGGCAACTCTTCAGTAGTTGATTCCATGATTCACGACGGGCTTTGGGACCCCTACAACAACCAACACATGGGGAACTGCGGTGACCTTTGTGCAAAAGAAATGCACTTCAGCCGTGAAGAACAAGATGCATTCGCAACTGAAAGTTTCAAACGCGCTCAAGCTGCTCAAGCTTCAGGCAAATTCAAATCAGAAATCGCACCCATCAGCATTGCTGGTAAAGGGGAAGCGGTAGTGGTTGAAAATGATGAAGGTCCTGCAAAAGTGAAGTTCGACAAGATTCCGACCTTGAAGCCGGTGTTCGATAAGAACGGAACCATTACTGCCGCAAATGCATCGACCATCAATGACGGTGCTTCAGCTGTAGTGTTGATGAGTGCTGAAAAAGCAAAAGCAATGGGTCTCAAGCCACTTGCTAAAATCGTTTCTCAAGCGACATTTGCACAAGATCCGGTTTGGTTCACGACCGCTCCTGCAGGTGCGATGAAAAAAGCCCTTGAAAAAGCGAACTGGAAAGTTTCAGACGTTGATCTTTTTGAAGTGAACGAAGCATTCGGTGTGGTCACCATGGCTTCCATGAAAGAGCTCAATATACCACACGAAAAAATGAATGTGTACGGTGGGGCAATCAGTCTTGGTCACCCGATCGGTTCATCGGGTTCCCGCATTGTGATCACCTTGATCAATGCACTGAAAGACAAGGGTCTCAAAAAAGGTCTCGCGGGTATTTGTATCGGTGGCGGTGAAGCAACTGCAGTAGCTGTGGAGCTTTTGTAAGTATGAGCCAATTACAAACATTTCTGATTCCTTCTGTAATCGTTGGTTACCTTGCGTACAAGGTGATCAAGTTCAAAAAAATTAGAAAAATGATCCCGAAATATCTGGAAGCAGGTGCAGTGGTGGTGGATGTTCGATCACCGGCTGAATTCAATGCGGCAGCAAATCCGGGTAGTCTCAATATTCCGTTGAACCAAATTCAAGCCCGCTCTGTTGAACTTGATCAGGCAAAAACAATTTTAGTGTGTTGTGCTTCAGGCACGCGCAGTGGAATGGCGGCTGGAATTCTAAAACAGCTGGGATTTAAAAGTGTGGTGAACGTTGGCCCTTGGACTAATACGCTTGTCTAAGTACACTTGAAAATTAAAAATAAAAAAGCCCCGATTCCTAATAGGAACCGGGGCTTTTTTTGTTTGAAGTTTATTTTGAAGCGTTTGCAATCGCTTTGGCCACATCACCCCAGTGGGTTTCGCGATCAAAGTTCAGACGTGAGTAACGATCGCCATAACGCGAGTAGGTTGAGCTGTCGGTAGGAATCCAGATTGCCGCACCCTGAGCTCTAGGAAAACCATTGGTGATGTTGGCGATCACGAAGTTTTTAGCATTCAAAGAGACTTCGTTCATCACAGAGGTATTCAGACTTGAAATGCTTTTCGCTTTTGCCTGATCGATAAAATCGCCTAGATCAACGTAATCTTCATCGGTAAAGTGAGTTGAGTCTTTTGCTGCATCAGCAAGTAACTCAAGGCCCTTGCGATCAAGAAGGGAAAGGCTGTTGGAAAACTTTCTTAAAGATTGATTGAGTGGAGCCAGAAAGTTCAAATCAAACGCTGAAAGAGTCACGTTTTCGTTACGGGCTTGATAGTATTTTTGATATTCCTTGGTGAGTAGGCTGGCAACATCGCGAGCACTCGCATCTTGTGGAAGGCGATTCCAACCTTGCAAGAAAGTATCATACGGCCAGCCATCAGCAGGTTCTGTTTCTTCAGACCCCAGGAACACCGACACGGCATCTTTCATTTCGTGCGCGATTTCAACCATTCCCATCAGGCAAGCATCAGAACCATAGAGATCAACTTTGTGACCGATGATCTTTGCTGATTCATTCAGCGCTACAGCCAGCTGTTCAGTGGTGATGTGGTTGCCGGAAGTGTCATCCCAGCTGATGTCTTTGATTACGGCACCATCTTTGTTGAAATGCCAGCCGCTGCCGTGATCCCAGACGTTTACGAAATAATGTTTTGCTGGATAGTTCTTTGCTCCCCAACGAACGAAGTCGATAAGGTTTTCATAGTCACCCATATCGGTGTGGCCCATGTCTTCCACCATGGTTGAAGTGACTTTTTTCGGGTTACTGTCTTTTTCCATGTAGTAACGGCCAACACGGCGGTTCTTCAAGCTTGCCCATTGAACAACGACGTTTACCTTGTCGGTAGAGCCAACTTTTTCCATCTGATTCATGTTCATCTCGCCGTATGAATCAAGGTTGTTGTTGCCGTTCAAGAAAATGAGAAAGGTCCATTCCTTAGGTTGGTTGGTTGTGGCAACTGCTGATGCAGGAGTGATGGTGTTGATTCCAAGCGCCAATGATGCCAACGTTGCGAATGTGTGAACTGCCTTGAGAGAACGAAGCATTCTAAATTCCTCCGTGAATTCTTCTGATTTCAACAGACACTCCATGTGTCCGTGTTTAATGCGATGATCATTTAGTATCGCAGAAATTATTTTTTTTTGAAAAGGTTTTTGAATCGTCGGAATATTGACACTGGTTCCGTGTTTTCATCGTGTTAGAATCTTGAAATGGCAAATTTCAAATCGATTCTTGATACCATTGGCAATACTCCGTTGATTCAGATGCAGAAAATCTGCATGGGCCTTCATGCCGATATCCATTTCAAGCTCGAATTTTTCAATCCGCTCGGTTCGGTAAAAGATCGCATTGCGAGCAGCATGGTGAATGAGGCTGAAAAAAAAGGGTTGTTGAAACCCGGTATGAAAATCATCGAGCCCACTTCGGGCAATACGGGTATCGGACTTGCGTTTGTTGCCGCTGCAAAAGGCTATCATCTGACTCTGGTCATGCCTGAAACGATGTCTCAAGAGCGTAGAATGTTGCTGTTGATGTTGGGGGCTGACATTGTTCTTACTCCCGGCGCTAACGGAATGAAGGGTGCGATTGCAAAAGCGCATGAACTCATTGAGCAAAGCGAGGGGGCGTTCATGCCACGTCAGTTTGAGAATGAAGACAATCCGAAAATTCATTATGAAACCACCGGTCCGGAAATCTGGAATGACACTCAAGGAAAAGTCGATGTGGTCATTGCTGGAGTCGGTACGGGGGGAACTTTTTCCGGTGTTGGAAAGTTTTTGAAAGAGAAAAAACCATCAGTAAAGATGATTGCGGTAGAGCCGCTTGAGTCACCGGTGATTTCAGGTGGCAAGCCGGGGCCGCATAAAATTCAGGGAATTGGCGCTGGTTTTGTGCCTAAAAACTTTGATCGTTCTTTGCTCGATGGGGTTGAGCAAGTAACCAGTGATCAGGCGCTTGCGATGGCCAAGAGAGTGATCAGTGAAGAAGGGGTGCCGGTCGGTATCAGTTCAGGCGCCGCCGTTCAAGCAGCACTGAACTATGCATCTAAACCAGAAGCTAAGGGCAAAACAATCGTGGTCATGCTGGCAAGTCAAACCGAGCGCTATCTATCATCGGCATTGGGTGAAGAGGCGCGTGCAAAAGCATCTGCTCTTACCGTGAGCCCAATCACTGAAGAAATGCTTTCGAAGGTGAAGTGGTAACTTTTGATTTTTTTAAATCGATAATCCGAGCCCGAACAGATAATTCGGTCCGCCCTTGATGACATCCACTCCGAATACCGGTGTCAGTGTCATGATGTTCAGGGCCAGTGGCATGTACGTGGTAAAACGTGCACCGACACGATCATCTGCGCCTGATTGAAGGTAAAATACCGGCGATGCGCTCACATACCAATCTCCTGCGAGCGGGTGAAGGTAGGCACCTGGAAGCGCCAGTTGAGTGATTGCATTATCGGCAAAGATATAACTTCCTTGACCGCCGATTCCTAAGATCGGCATCAATTTGTATTCGTATTCCGCGCTGAGTGCGAAGCTGGTTTGGTTCGGGTTATTCAAATGAATCAAGCCGCCGTTGAGTGAAAAACGGTGATCGCCGGAAATGATGGCACCGTGAGCGAACATTGATTTCAATAAAAGCGCGATGAACAAAATTGAATTACGAATGGTTTTCATGTTTACAGAATAGGCTGTTCTCATTCGTTTTTCTTTTGTTGTTTTTTTGACTCGTCAGGTTCCTGACGGGGTATCTCTTTTTAGTATGTATGATGACTTGCCGATAAATAAAGGCAATGTTCAAAGGTTTTGGATTCTTATCTCGCATTCTGATCGTAACTGCTGGGCTGATATTTTTCAGTCCGTCGGTGATTTTGCGAGCGGAAACAGAAGAAGAGCGCTTGCTTCAAAATCAAAAAAAAGCTGACCAGATGTTTGCCAAGGAGCATGCGAAAAGCTGGTACCCCGGAATGAAGGAAATCGCCGAAGAGGTGGTGAAAAAGTATCCACCGAGCGAGTATGTTTATGTCGGGGTGGGGCGAAGTCCGGCGGCGGTCACGGCATATTTGAAAGAAGCGTACCCGGGGTCGACGGTGAATGTGCCTTTTTCAAGGCCAAATCAGACCAATGTGTTGACCAAGGAAGAATTACAGGTTCGGGTGAGAGCGCTGTTTGATCGCTTTTTGAAAAACGAAGGCGTGCTCAACCAAGGAAAGAAAATCTTGCTCATTGATTACTCGTTTCACGGACAGAGCTTGAATCTCGTGAATCAGTTTTTAAATTGGTATTTGAAAGATCAGGGGCACGAAGAGTTAAAGGGCTACGCGCTGGCAATGGTGGGGTCAGGAGATGTGAGAAACATTGAGCGGCTTCAGCGAACAGCCAGCGGTCAGAACTTTAAAATTTTCCATCTGAATCATGAACAAAAATGGGGGTTCTTTTCCTCTCAGTATGACCCTTGGGCCGAGTATCCTTCACTCGACATTACTGATCGGTCATTATCGATTGAATCGATTAAAAAGAATCCTCGATATGAGTTGTTGCGTCATGAGTTTGCTCAAATTTACGAACAGTCGGGGGGAAATCCCTGTTTATCGGTTCTGAAAACCATGTTTCCGCATTCCAAATAAACGAAATCATTGCCGTGTTTTCATTCTTTCCATCTAGTACTTTCACGAGGAAATTATGAATAAAATCGTCAGTGGCCCAGATGAGGCCGTAAAAGATCTTTTCGACGGAGCAATGCTCACCATGGGTGGTTTCGGTCTCTGCGGAATTCCTGAAAACACCATCGCGGCAATCGTTCGTAAGGGAGTGAAGAACCTCACTTGTGCTTCGAACAATGCAGGCGTTGATGGTTTTGGAATCGGGCTCATGCTTGAAAAACGCCAAGTGAAGAAAATGATTTCAAGTTACGTTGGCGAGAACAAACTTTTTGAATCGCTCGTTCTTTCGAAAGAACTTGAGCTCGAGATGACTCCGCAAGGAACATTGGCTGAACGTCTTCGTGCCGGCGGATCAGGAATTCCTGCATTCTTCACTCCAACCGGAGTGGGTACGCTGGTTGCTGAAGGTAAAGAAGTGCGTGAATTCGATGGCCGCAAATATGTAATGGAAAAAGCGATCATCGGTGACTTCGGTATTGTGAAGGCCTGGAAGGGTGATGCAATGGGGAACCTCGTGTTCCGCAAAACTTCACGCAACTTCAATCCACTTTGCGCGATGGCTGGCAAGATCACCATTGCTGAAGTTGAAGAATTGGTTCCAGTGGGTTCAATCGACCCGGATCAAGTTCATTTGCCAGGTGTTTATGTACACCGTATTTTCCAAGGAAAAGGCTATGAAAAACGTATCGAGAGAAAGGTGACCCGCAATGCTTAGTCGTGAACAGATTGCTCAGAGAATTTCAAAAGAATTGCGCGATGGTTACTATGTGAACCTTGGTATTGGTATTCCCACACTGGTGGCGAACTATATTCCTCAAGGTGTGAACGTGGTTCTTCAAAGTGAGAACGGAATTTTGGGTCTTGGGCCTTATCCGACCGAATCGGAAATCGATGCTGACTTGATCAATGCCGGAAAAGAAACCGTGACCGTGATTCCAGGTGCTGCATTTTTCTCAAGCGCAGATTCTTTTTCGATGATTCGCGCAGGAAAGATCGACCTGACTGTTTTGGGCGCGATGGAAGTTGCTGAAAACGGCGACATCGCCAACTGGATGATCCCAGGAAAAATGGTGAAGGGCATGGGTGGCGCGATGGATCTTGTTGCTGGTGCAAAACGCGTGGTCGTGGCAATGCAACACGTATCTAAAGACGGTAAAAGCAAAGTGTTGAAGCAGTGTACGCTGCCGTTGACTGGCGAGCGTTGTGTGAACCGCATTGTTTCAGAGCTTGCCGTGATTGATGTAACACCAAAAGGCTTAAAATTGGTTGAACGTGCTCCGGGAGTGAGTGTTGAAGAGATCGTGAAAGCGACAGAAGCAAATCTCATCATCGAAGGCGATGTTCCGGAAATGTCGTTTTAAGCTTATTTTCGAGTGATCTACAGTTCTTGAAATTTAACACGGACGTGCATAAACTTGGCGTATGCCTATCAACGTTTATGCGACTGTCGGCCCCTTTGTATTAGCCCTGATTTTGATCGAGTTCATTTATTGTCTGGTCAAGAAAAACGGATATTATTCATTTCAAGACAGCATGATTGGTCTGGGAACGATGATCTTTTCACAATGCGTGAATCTGACCATCGCTTCAGTCATCGTTTCTACCTATGGTTGGGTCTATAACCGTTTTGCCATTTTTCATTTTGAGTTGAACTGGCTTCATTTGGCGATCGGTTATGTTCTCAGTGATTTTCTTTTTTATTGGTTTCATCGTGCCGGCCCTCGCATCAATTTATTCTGGGGTGCTCATGCGGGTCACCATTCTGCTGAAGAATTGAATTACGCTGTTGCTTTGAGAACCACGATTTTTCAAAGAGCCGCCTCATTTCTTTTTTATTGGCCGATGGCGGTTTTGGGTTTTTCACCAGAACTGATTCTTACCATTGTTGCAATCAATCTGGTTTTTCAATTCCTTCCGCATACCCGGGTGATTCCAAAGCTTCCGACCTGGATCGACTATTGGTTGAATACTCCCTACCATCACCGCATTCATCACGCTGCGAACGAAATTTATTGGGATAAAAACTACGGCGGAACATTCATCATCTGGGATCGTTTGTTTGGTTCGTATCAAGATGAAACCGAGACCATCTATTACGGTATCACCATTCATCCGAAATCATGGGACCCGACGATCATCAATTTTCATTGGTACGCGGTGCTTTGGAACGACATGATGCTTGCTGATCATTGGGTTGATAAGATTAAACTTTGGTTCATGCCGCCGGGATGGCGTCCAAGAAATCTTCCTCCCTATGAAAAAGATCAGCCGGGTAGAACAGCACAGAATCAGGTGAAGTATGTGACCGAGTTTGTTCCAGGGGCGAAACCCTACCTGGTTGCCCAGCTGTTTTTCGCATTTCCTTTGTTGTTCTTTGTGACCAGTCATCATTCGCCGTTGAATGTTGCAGAAAAGTTTTATTACAGCTTTTTGCTCTGGTCTCAGATCACACTTTGGGGAGCGATGCTTGCCAATAAAAAGTGGAGTGTGATGGCAGAGCGAATTCGCATTGTGGTAACAGCAGCGTCATTGCTGATGACCTTCAATCAATATCAAATCAATGCGCAATGGAGCGTAGCCGTCATGGCAACTTCAATGATCTATTTCGGTTGGCTTGGTTTACTTACCAGAAAGGTAGTATAAAAAAGCCTCTTTGCTCGTTTTCTTCGGAACGTAGTTGAATTTGTTTTTCAAGTTGTCGTTCGCCAGTACGGGGCGATATTGAAGAAAACGAATTTGCTCGGGGCCGTATTGGGTGAGGCCTGCTTTTTTTAGAACGCGCAGGGCGCACTTCAACAAAGTCGGTGGAATCGGCAAGTAAGGCTTTTTCAAGATGTGCGCGATTTCTTTCATGGTGAGGGCGCCATCACCCGCAAGGTTGTATGCGCCGCTTTGATCGGTGGCGATCCCCTTGATCAGGATGTTCACTACGTCTTGGTCCCAAATGAAAGTGAATGGCGAGTCTGAGCCTGCGATGCCGAGCACGACTTTTTTCTCGAATAGATCAGTGATCTGGTTTTTAACGGTTTTACCGATCACGGCACCCGGCCTGAAAATGAGTTGTTTCAGTTCAGGGTGTTTCGTGCGGTATTCGGCGAGCATTTCTTCAACAAGACGTTTGTGGTCAGAATAGGCGAATTCAGTGTTGCCCCGAAGCGGGTGGTCTTCTTTGAGCCACATCGGGTTGTCAGCATGATAACCGTATGCGGCGCCAGAGCTGGTGATGATCACTTTTTTCACGCCAGCCTTCACGCAGGCATCAAGTACGTTTTTAGTGCCGACGACATCAACCGAATATTCGAATTCACGATTGCTGTTCTTACCCGGGGTGACGATTGAAGCAAGGTGCGCCACTACATCGGGTTTGTATTGTTCAATGATCTGCGCCAGCTCTGGTGAGCGAACATCATTCTTGATGAACGTCACGTTGGGTAGACCTTCAAGCGACTTCGGACAATCACGTACATCGAGTGCGATGATTTTTTCAGGTGCGTATCCCTTTTCATCATGAGTGCCTTTTGAAAGGGCTTGAGTGATTAAGCTACCTACGTATCCGCCTGCGCCAGTGATTAAAACGGTTTTGTTCATGAACCTAGAATAGCCGAATGTGAGTTCACGGCCAAGAGGGCAGAATCTGCCTTTTTAACGTCAAAATGCCTACACATGAATAAAAAAGGTACCGATTCGTTTTGAACCGGTACCTTTTCGAGAGAGATGAGGGTTGATGAGAAAATTAGTGAGAGTTTTGTGCACCAAGAGCCATGTATTCGACTCTGGATGTATCGCTACCATTTAATTCAGCGGTACCATTCAGCTTGATCATGTAACCGGTTGCTGGTGCAAGGTTAGTCGGATAGTAAATGAGTGGTTGGCTGGTCAGAAGGCCTGCATAAGTCCAACCGTTAGTTGCGGCTTGAGGCAATAAAACACCATTCTTATAAACCTTGATGGTGCTCTGGTCTGGTTGACTTTCGAGAACAAGGTAGTTCTTTTTGAAGTACATCGGTTGCGATTGAATGTGCTGAGCTACCGCATTGAGTGATGCTTCAATGGTATTACTGCAAAGATCAAGATGAATTCCGCCAGTCAACGTTGATGCCTGAATGTATTCAGCACCTAATCTTGAAGGCTGACCACGACAGTCACCAGTGTGGTGAGACACAATCGAATAGTGTTTGAATTGACCAGGGTTCGTTTTCGCTGTCGTCATATCAGCTACATATTGAGCAACATTCACTGCGTTTGGAGCCGGTTCAGCCGTTGGAGTAGTGCCAGAAAAACTGATTGGTGATGTCGGTGTAGTCCAGCCATCTGAAGAATCGCGACCATTTGAAATGCTGATCACTGCAAGATTGGCATCAGCACGTAGAACTTGGTTGCGAACCGAGGTCAATTGAAGGAAATTACGTTGGTTTCTCAAACCACTTTGACGGCCATCAGTATGACTGAAGTCGAGGCTTGGAATGGTGAGTGAGTTCGTGAACATCCACGATGGTGAAAGAGTGTAAAGTGGGTCAGTCGCGGCTGCGCCCGGATAAGCAGGTATCCAAAGGCCAAGCGTATTATAGTTGGTGTGAAAACGTGAAAGCGAAACCTTGTGATAAAGGTCGTAGTTGTAAGCAGGGTTTGCAGCCGCAGTGCTGGAAAGTTCATTGTATTCGCTCATCGAGATTGAAACGAAACGGTAATCCCAGCCACGGCTTTGAAGTTTGTTGGTGAACTTTTCCAGTTCTGTTTCAAGCCCCGGATAGATGTTTTGCATTCCTCCATCAGTGCTCACGCCGACGATAATGTCGACACGTGGGGGAAGATCCACTCCGCCTGCAGCGGTTTGATTGGAAACAATCGTTGTCGGCATATACGCCTGAGGCCCACAGGCACTGAGGGTCATTGCAGACAAAAGCATCAATCGAGTTAATGGATTTGGTTTCATATAAAATTTCTCTCTCGGGTTCTAAGAAGCAAGGTCCGCGCCAGAGTGTTGGCGCTGTTGGAAAAGAACTAAATGCCTTATAAAAACAACATTTTCCATGATGAATGCTCTGGTGACTGGATAGAGGGGTGTATCTGAAATTGGCAAGAATAGGGTCACCCTGTCTATACTTTTGACAGGATCTTTTCCGAGCGGAACCTAGTGTTAAGGAATTTCTAATAAATCCGATAAGCCATTGAGTATGTCTTATGAGGCGCTGACGCGCGATCTTAATTCGATTTTGAATTCCTTCCTCGACCTGATCGGTTGTGACGGAGGTT
>CALPVV020000046.1 GCA_943327105.2 Nitrosovibrio sp. Nv4 | reverse complement strand
TCGCGGTTTCGACCTATTTCACGATCTCTCTTGTGTTCTGGTATGTCGGTTTGATTCCAGATATCGCAACGGTTCGTGACCGTGCAAAGAATAAGATTCGTAAAGTGGCTCTTACTATCGCTTCAATGGGATGGAGAGGTTCAAATAAGAACTGGGTACACTACGAACAAGCTTATTTGATTTTCGCGGGACTTTCGACTCCACTCGTTCTTTCGGTTCACTCAGTGGTTTCTTTCGACTTCGCGGTTTCTCAGGTTCCTGGTTGGCACACCACGATCTTCCCTCCGTACTTTGTTGCGGGAGCGATTTTCTCCGGGTTTGCGATGGTTGTGACCCTTCTCGTGCTTGCACGTGAAGCGTTCAATCTTAAGCATTACATCACCATGGATCACCTTGAATTGATGAACAAGATCATCATGACGACGGGTATGCTCGTTGGTTATGCTTACGGAGTTGAGTTCTTCATCGCATGGTACTCTGGTTCGTCTTTTGAGAAATTCACGTTTATCAACCGTGCATTTGGTCCATATTGGTGGGCTTATTGGATCATGGTTTCTTGTAACGTGTTTATTCCACAATTGTTCTGGATCAAGAAATTCCGTCGTTCAATCCCTGTAATGTTTGTCGTGTCGCTTTATGTGAACATCGGGATGTATTTTGAGCGTTTTGTAATTATCGTGACCTCTCTTCACCGTGATTTTGTTCCTTCAAGTTGGGGAACATACGTACCAACGGTTGTGGAGTGGGGTATTTTCACGGGCTTGATGGGATTCTTCTTTATCTTCTTCCTCTTGTTCGTACGCTTCTTGCCGGCAATTGCGATCGGTGAAGTGAAATCTGTTATGGACCAACCAACTAAAAAAGGAGGGGCTCACCATGCATAAGCCAGCTGGGCCGACTTTAACTGGTGTATTGGGATTTTTTGAAGACCCGCAATCATTAATCGAAGCTGCTGCTAAGGTTCGTGATTCTGAATATAAGCAATTCGATTGTTTTACTCCTTACGCTGTTCACGGTTTGGAGCATGCTCAAGGATTGAAACGGTCACCAATTCCATTCGTTACAGGCGCATTTGCTTTCACTGGAACCATTTTGGCTTTCCTTTGGCAGTATCATGCATCTGCAACCTGGTGGCCACACATCATTGGTGGGAAACCAATGAACTCTTTACCGGCGTTTGTTCCGGTCATGTTCGAGCTTTCTGTTTTGCTTGGTGGTTTGGCGACATTTTTTGCAATGTTGTTCTTCAACCGTTTGCCGAACTTGAGCAAGAGAGCATTTGACCCGTCATTGACGAATGATCGCTTCGCAATCGTAATCGAAAGCCCTAAGGTTGATGAATACGAGGGTGAAACTGGAGAGTCATTTTCTACAGAAAAGGCTGAGCAGTTCTTGAAGTCAATCGGTGCGACCGAAACAAGAAAAGTATATGAAGAGGGATGGTTCTAAAATGAGATCCACAATTCTATTTTTGATGGCAAGTCTGTCTTTAAGCGCTTGCGGTTATTTGAAGCATTCAAAACCATACTATACCTACGGTCCTGACATGCACTACAGTGCTGCATTGAAGGCTCAAGAGGAAGGTTCAATGAGACAGCCGCCTAAAGGAGCGATTCCACGCGGTTTTCGACCTTATGCGATTGTAACCATGGATCAGTCAAAAGCTCACTTGAACCCAATTGCAAAAAACAAGGACAACCTTGCTCAAGGTAAAACTCTTTACAATACCTATTGTATCGTTTGTCACGGTAAGTATGGTGAAGGTGATGGTTTGGTTGCTGCAATGAAAGACTGGCCACGTCCTCTTTATCCACGTCCACCATCCTTACAGAGTGAGAAAATTCGCGATTACAAAGATGGACAGATCTTTCACGTCATCACCATGGGTCAAAATTTGATGCCTTCTTATGCAGAAAAACTGAATGAAGAAGAGCGTTGGCAGGTAGTGCATTATATTCGCGCACTTTATCGCGCGAAACACCCTACTGCTGAAGACCTGAAAAAAGCTGAAAACTACATCGAAGAATAATTTTGAGATCAACAGGAGATTGATATGGGAAACGCCCACGCTGCACACCACAAAATTGAAAATCCAGGAAGCCTGAAAGCTTCGGGAGCATTAAATGGATTATTCACCGTATTGATCCTTGTTGGATTGGTAGCTTTCTTTTATGCCTTTTCAAATGATCAGGTGAAAGCGTGGACTAGTTTTCTACGCGCTCACTTTTACTTCATGCAAATCTCTATCGCTGCATTGTTTTTTGTGGTGATCACATGGATCACATCATCGATGTGGAGTGCTCCAGTGAGAAGGGTAGCGGAAGGAATTACCGCTTATCTTCCTTTTGCTGTGGTTTCTTCGATCATTTTGTTTTTTGGAATGAAGAAGTTATTCATCTGGTCTCATCCAGAGATTGTTGCTGCTGACCCGATTATTTCAGGAAAGCAAGGTTACTTGAATCCTACTTTTTTCATGATTCGTACACTTGTAGCAGTCATTGGTTGGAATTTGTTCCAAAGACGATTGGTTGGTGCTTCATTGGCTACCGATCATGGCGCTGATTACAAGAGTGTTTATTTGAGTAATCGTAAATTGGGAGTCGTATTTCTAGTGTTTTTTGCGATTACATTCTCAATGGCGGCATTCGATCAATTGATGTCACTTGACCCTCACTTTTTCAGTACCATGTTCGGGGTGTATACTTTTGCTGGAAGTTACCAGACCTTTTTTGCGACTTTGGCGATCATTACGATTTTGTTGAAGCGTAAGGGTTACCTTGCAAAAGTTGTGAATGAAAATCATCTTCACGACATTGCAAAGCTCATGTTCGCATTCACTGTTTTCTGGGCTTATACCGGATTTTCTCAATATATGTTGATTTGGTATGCAAACTTACCAGAGGAAACTGGCTACTTCATTACCCGTTTCACACCAGGCTGGGAGTGGTGGTCTATCGGACTCTTCATTGGTAAGTTCATTGTTCCATTTTTCCTGTTGTTGCCTAGAACATTCAAAAGAAGTGAGTCAGCTGTTTTGATCGCTTCTATCTGGATTCTGGGTACACAATATTTCGATTTGAACTGGATGATTCAGCCTCAAGTTTATGAGTATGCTCCTAGCTTGACCTTGGTTGATGTTTCAGTATGGCTCGGGTTCTTGGGGGTTTTTGGTCTTTTCGTGACACGATTCTACAAAAAGAACAATGTTCTCTCGATTAACGACCCGTACCTACCAGAGTCTGTTTATCATCACCACATTTAAGCTGATTTTTTCAGAGGGATTACCTCTGCTTCTTGGGTATCTTGAGGTGCTTCGGTAACCGTTCTTGAACGGAACTGAAGCACTACACCCATAGGCTCATCTTTTTCTTCGGCTTTGGCAGCCAGATCAATGCTTTCAGCCTTTAATTTACGGATCAGTTCTCGGTTTAGTTTTTCGAAGTATAGCTCTTCGAGGTTATATCCTATTCTGTTCCAATCTTCCCTGTAACTCATGGTGTAACTCCTGTTCTGTCACTCCGTGTTTTGTAATAATAATTCTAACGCAACGCGAAATATAATCAATTAAAATAAGTTTTCTTAACAATTTCAAAAAGTTAGTTAAACGTGTTTGGTTTAACTGTTTAATAAATCTTTAAATATTCATTGTATAATAAAAAAACACAATAGGGTTTGATTACGCTAAGAATAGTCGGGCTAGTGTGCTAAAATTCCGATCTGACTTGGAGTTTTACATGAATATTTTGCGACATGACGAAATTAGAGATGAAAATGAAAACCAACAGCTTTTGAGAGGGACGAACATTCTAATTGCCGAAGATGATGAGCATATTAGGGAGTTCTTAACGTTTTATTTAGAGTCATGTGGTGCAACTGTTTCAAGTGCAGAAAATGGTTTGGAATCTTTTCTGAAGGCATTGGACGGAAAATTCAATGTCATTTTGATGGATCTTAATCTTCCGGTCATGAATGGAGTTTCATCCATAAAAAAAATGAGAGCAGCGGGATATGTAGGTCCTGTTATTGCAATGTCAGCGAATGATGAAAAATCAAAAAGCTTGGAGTGTCTTCAAGGAGGATTTGACGATTTCGTATCAAAGCCATTTGACCTTGATTTGGTAGTTAAGAAACTAGTCTATTGGAAAAACAATTTGCTCAAGTCTGAGCTCCGAGTCCTTCATTAATTGGAGAATCCATGAACTATCTTCACCCCATTGAGTCAGAAGATTCTCTTTTTCACAATTATCGACTGATCTTAGAGTTTTTACCGACACCGGTTTTGGTGATTTGCGAAAATTATCGAGTTTTGGTTGCCAATGGTGCATTTAAAAAAATGATTGGGGACAATGCTGAAATTCAAGACAAGAAAATCGATTCTATTCAAGGTTTTGAATTCATTAAGAACATGATTGAGTCGGATGAGGCTTCACCCGAAGCTGATTTAGATTTCAATACAGTACTAAGCGGGAAAAGATCATTTTCGTTATCACTCAATCGCTTCATGGTGGGGCAAAAGGCAGGAGTATGTTCGATTATCACCTTTGAAGATGTAACTGAGCGTAAAATTAACGAAAGAAAATTAAGACTGACTGCCGAGAAGTTTCGAAGTGTACTGGTGTTAGCAAAAGACGCCATTGTGATCGTCAAATCAGATGGACTCATCGAATTTGCGAATAAAAAAGTTGAATCATATTTTGGTTACCAGGCATCTGAACTGATTGGAATGCCTTATGAAATGCTTGTTCCGAAAAAAGATCGGGAGGAGAATGAAATTCGATTCAAAGAGTGCCTTTATAATGAGTCATTCGAGGCTGGTAAATGGAATGAAAAAACATTTTACGGGTTAAGAAAAGATGGATCTGAGTTTCCAGCGGATATTTCTTTGAGTCAGGTAAAAGTAAATGGCGACTTTTATAATACCATGATTATTCGAGATATTACCGAGTACAAAAAGCTCGAAGACTTGAAGAATATTGCAATTGCCGCCGAGATGGAAGCGAGAAAGAATGCGGAGCGTTCAAATCAAACAAAAGACCTGTTTCTAGCCACACTTTCACATGAATTAAGAACACCACTCACATCAATTTTGTCTTGGTCGCAATTGATTCAACGCTTGAAGATGAACCCCGAGAAAGTCAAACATGCAGCAAGCGCCATCGAGCAAAATGCATTGATACAGGGACAACTGATTGAAGATCTTTTGGATCTAGCAAGAATACAATCGGGAAAGTTTGCATTACATCTGACCGAGGTTGATCCTGAAAAGGTGGTTTTGGCAGCGATAGAATCAGTACATTTTTTGATTCAAAAAAAATCGATTCAAATTACTTCAAAGATTGATAAAAAAATCCCCCAAGTTTTCATTGATTCGTCAAGATTGCAACAGATTTTGTGGAACCTGTTGACCAATGCGATTAAGTTTTCTCCGAATGAAAGTACTATTAACGTCATCGCTGAATTTGTTGAACCCAATGTGGTGATCAAAGTGATCGATCATGGAAAGGGGATTTCAAAACAGTTCTTACCTAAAGTTTTCAAGAGATTTTCACAAGAAGATAGCACTTCGGTAAGGGCCCATGGCGGACTCGGTTTAGGTCTGTCATTGGTCTACGATTTGGTAAAGATGCAACATGGTTCTATCAAGGCCGAAAGTGAAGGCGAAGGTCTCGGAGCTGTATTTACGGTCACCTTTCCAGCCATTAAAAACCATGTATTGAGTAAAACAGAAATTCATTCAGACGAAAAAATAATGGATACTGATTTGAGTGATATCAAGATTTTACTGGTTGATGATGAACCTGATTTACTGGACTCTATTTCGACATCATTGCGATTTTATGGAGCAGAAGTTGAAACAGCATCTTCTTGCAGTATGGCTATTGAAAAGATGAATGAAAAACTGCCAGACGTCCTAATCAGCGACATAGCCATGCCGAAAGAAGATGGCTACGCATTAATCAGCAAAATAAGATCAAAGACACCAAAAGAAGGTGGGAAAATCCCCGCAATCGCATTTACGGCTTATGCCAGTAAAGAAGACGAAATTAGGACCAAAGAAGCTGGGTTTCAAATGCACATCAGCAAACCGGTGAAGTCAATATTTTTAGCTGCATCTGTAGCTAAGCTGATCAAGGATTCAGGTTCAAAGCATTGATGTCAGATAGCTTATTTTCTTTTCGTTCAGCATCTCGGATATAGGGGATTGTTTTCAAAATAGAGTCTGGATTCAAAGAAATGCTATTAATGCCTTCACGAACCAGAAATTCCGCGAAATCTGGGTGATCACTTGGTCCTTGTCCACAAATCCCGATTGGTTTTTTCATCTCTCTTGCAATTTTAATTACACTGGCAATCATTCTGGTCACTGCCATATTTCTTTCATCGAAGCTTGATGAAACTTTTTCTGAATCTCGATCAATTCCAAGAATCAATTGTGTCAAATCATTTGATCCTATCGAATAGCCATCAAATAATTCCAGAAACTCTTTTGCTAAAATGACATTGCTTGGAATTTCACACATCATCATGATTTCATAGCCTCCTTTTTTACTGATACCGTTTTTTTCAAGTTCCGCTAAAACTAATTTTGCTTCATTAATTGTTCTGCAGAATGGAATCATTAATTTTAAATTAGAGAGGCCCATCGTTTCTTTTACTTTAATCATCGCCTTACATTCAAGTTTAAATCCATCCAGGTAGTCCTTGTGTGCGTAACGTATAGCTCCCCTGAAGCCAAGCATAGGATTTTCTTCTGCAGCTTCAAATTCACTTCCTCCGATAAGTTTTGAATATTCATTTGATTTGAAATCACTAAACCTTACCACTACTGGCTTAGGATAAAATGCCGATACAATCATTGCGGTATTGTAAGACAGAGTATTAATAAAAAAATCTTCGGGATCTTCATAGGCAGATGATAATTCTTTTATCTTTGCTCGTGTTTCTTCACTTTTAACGTCATTGATGTGTGCGATCGCCATTGGATGCACTCCAATTCCAGAGCTGATAATGAATTCGATTCTTGCTAATCCGATTCCATTATTAGGCAAGAATGAAAGTTTTGTTGCCTGTTCAGGGGTTCCTAGGATCATCATGATTGATGTTTTGATTGAATCGATATTGATTTCAGGTAGAGCAGAAATTCGAATCGGCAATTCACCCTCATAAACATAGCCAATTGAACCTTCTGCGGAGGAGACTGTGATTTTTTGTCCGGTAAAAATTGATTTAGTCGCTGAATTTGTTCCAACGATTGCAGGAATTCCCAGTTCTCTTGCTACTATCGCAGCATGACAAGTCCTGCCGCCTCTATTGGTTACAATTGCAGAAGCTTTTTTCATTGCAGGTTCCCAGTCGGGATCGGTTTTATCGGTAATTAAGATTTCACCCCATTTTAACAATGATAAGTCATTGGATGATTCAATCACTCTGGCCGTTCCAGCGTGTATGCTATTGCCAACACTATTGCCCGTGATGATGACTTTGCTTTTCAGATCGAGTGTGTAGTTTTGCCAAACTTCGTTTTTGTAGATTTTTTGACTGTGAACCGTTTCCGGTCTGGCTTGTAGTATGTAGAATTGACCAGTTAGCCCATCTTTTCCCCATTCGATGTCCATGGGTGATTTGTGATTTGTTTTTTTTTGATAATGGGCTTCGATTTTTTTCCCCCATTGAGCGAGTTCTAATATTTCTTGATCATTGAGTGAAAACCTTTTCTGATCAACAGGCGAAACATTCACTGTTTTTATCGCCCCACATTCTCCACATTCAAGGTCATAAACGGACTTAATTTCTTTTGTACCGATTTTTTTTTGAATGATAGGGACGTAATTTAGTTCCAATTTTGGCTTAAATACTACAAATGAATCTGGATTTACTTCTCCTTGAACGATTGTATTTCCTAATCCATACGATGATTCAATCAGGATATGATTTTCAAAACCAGTTTCAGTATCTATGGTAAACATGACACCAGATACGGACAAATCTGATCGAACCATTTCTTGAACGGTAACTGAAATGGATACTTCTTCATGTTTTATTTTTCGTTCTTCCCTGTACGAGATTGCTCGTTCATTATAGAGAGAGCTGAAGCATTTTCGAATACTGGTAATAACGTCATGTATGCCGTTTACATTCAGATAGGTGTCTTGAAGACCGGCAAAGCTGGCGGTGGGAAGATCTTCAGACGTTGCGCTGCTTCTTATGGCAACATCCATCCGCCCACTTCTTCTTGTTACCAATTCTTCATAAGCATTGGTAATTGAAAGGATGAGATCTTCAGGCATGGGGCTCTCGCAGATTATTTTCCGTATTTCAAGGCTTGATTTTTTTGATTCAAGAAGCTCGTCTATCTTTTTTGAAAGGTTGTTTTTTCTTAAAAAATACTTAAATGCTTCAGACGTAACAGCGAAGCCATTCGGGATACGGATTTTTTCCGTTTTTGCCAGTTCGAGTAATTCTCCAAGATTTGCATTTTTGCCGCCCACATTAGCTAAGTCTTCAAGCTTGATCGTATCTAGCCAACTCACGAATGGATTTGTTGTTTTCATTTTATTCACCTTTCTAAATCTAAGATGCAATGGGCGAGCCATTGTCTGATTGCGTTACTCTTTTGGCATTTTTTTTGCTCTAAATACGATTGGTTTGGAGATTCTAATTATGGTTACAAAAGTAAATTTACCAATGAGTGGAAAAGTCGCATTGATTACGGGTGCTGCATCGGGTATTGGGAGGGCAACAGCGTTATCTTTTGCAAGAAGTGGTGCAAATGTTGTCGTCGCAGATATCCAAAATGATGGGGGAATGCAGACAGTACAGTTGATTGAAAAAATAGGTTCAAGATCAATTTTTGTTGAATGCGATGTTTCAACTGAATCTGAAGTTGAAAAAATGATGGAGTTGACCGTGCGAGAATTCGGGAGGGTCGATTACGCTTTCAATAACGCAGGGATTGATGGTGCTCATGCCAATACAGCTGATTTGAGTGAGTCAGATTGGGACAAATTGATCAATATCAACTTAAAAGGGGTATGGCTTTGTTTGAAGCATGAGATACGTCAAATGATTAAACAGGGCGGTGGCTCGATTGTGAATTGTTCTTCAATAGCGGGTAAGGTTGGTTTTCCATTGGCCTCTGCTTATACAGCAAGCAAACATGGTGTCATTGGATTAACCAAAACGGCTTCTTTGGAGTTTGCAGTCAACAATATCCGTATCAATGCAGTATGTCCGGGAGTGGTTCGAACGCCCATGGTCGAACATTTTTTGAAAGATCATCCATTGGAAATGAATCAATTGAAGGCAAAAGAACCGATAGGACGATTCGGAACGCCTGAGGAAATAGCAGATTCTGTTTTATGGTTATGTTCTGATCATTCTTCTTTTGTAACTGGACATGAGCTAGTTGTAGATGGTGGATGGACAGCACAGTGAAAACCTTAAGAGAACGACCTTGGTTCTTAATACTGATGGTGATGTTATTGGTTCAGTTTTTTTTCCTTTCGAAAAACTCAACTACAAAAATCACATATAGCGATTTTCTACAAAAATTAAACCATAAAGAAATTGAAAATATTGTAGTAGCAAAAGATCAAATTGAGGGAACTTTAAAAACTTCGGTAAATAGTAAGCCATCTCATTTCATTGCGTATAAAATAGAAGATCCGACCTTGATTGATAAATTAAAGGAAAGTGGAATACCTTTTTCAGGAGTTCCAGAAAGCAGTTGGTTTTACAGTTTGTTATCATGGGCGGGAACCTTCTTGTTGCTGATTTTCTTTTGGAGATTCGTATTCGGTAGAGTCCAATCTCCTCAAAGTGAGATTCTGTCTTTTGGAAAATCAAAAGCAAAAGTTTATGTGGAAAGAGATCTAAAAACAAAGTTTTCTGATGTAGCCGGCGTAGATGAAGCGAAGACTGAGCTTCAGGAAGTGGTCGATTTTTTAAAAGCTCCTGAAAAGTTCAATCGATTAGGTGGGAGAATGCCAAAGGGGATTTTACTGGTTGGACCACCTGGTACAGGAAAAACTCTTTTGGCGAGAGCAGTTGCGGGAGAGGCAGGAGTTTCTTTTTTTTCAATCAATGGTTCAGAATTTGTCGAGTTATTCGTAGGACTTGGCGCAGCAAGAGTTCGAGATTTATTTCAACAAGCCAGAAAAAGTGTCCCATGTATTTTGTTCATAGATGAATTAGATGCGCTTGGAAAGGCAAGGGGCATCAGTGCTATTTCAGGCGGTGCGAATGAAGAGAAAGAACAAACATTAAATCAGTTATTGGCTGAAATTGATGGATTTGATCCATCACCGGGAATTGTTTTATTGGCAGCAACGAATCGACCTGAAATTCTAGATCCAGCATTATTGCGTTCTGGTCGTTTTGACAGGCAAATTGCGATCGATAAACCAGATAAAAAGGGACGCGTGGATATACTTAAAATCCATTTAAAGAAAATAAAAATTTCTGAATCCGTTCAGGTTGATGAAATCGCTGGAGTGACTCCGGGTTTTTCTGGTGCTGATCTTGAAAATTTAGTCAATGAGGCTGCCCTGGCTGCAACTAGAAGGCAAGCCGCTGATGTTGAGTCAGTTGATTTCACCAGTGCAGTTGAAAGAATTGTTGGTGGGCTTGAGAGAAAAAGCAGAATACTAAGTGAAGATGAAAGGAGACGAGTTGCCTTCCATGAAATGGGCCATGCAACTGTGTCTTTAGCGCTTGGTGCAGAAATGGAAACCATCCATAAGGTTAGTATCATACCAAGGGGAATAGGGGCTTTAGGTTATACCATGAGAAGACCAATTGAAGATCGATACTTAATGAGTCAAACCGAACTGCAGGATAAACTTGCAATCTTGATGGGTGGGAGGGCTGCTGAAACTTATTTTTTTAAGGATTGTTCTACAGGTGCCGCTGATGACTTGGATAAAGCAACTGATATGTCTCGAGCCATGGTTATGCAATATGGAATGGGTGAAAGTACAGGTTTTCGTAATTATGAACGAATCACCGACCCTTACTTGAAAATGCAGCTAACCAGCGTCCATGAGTTTAGCGAGGAAACAGCACTTAAGATTGATCGTGAAGTTAAATCATTCATCGAGTGTGCCTATGAGAAAGCTATAGTTTTGATACAGATAAATGAAAAATTCATTAATAAATCTGTAGAATTACTTTTAAAAAAAGAGTCTTTAAATGAATCAGAATTGAATGAAGTTTGGATTGAGTCAAAAATTCCCGACAATGGGGAAAAAAGAATCGACGATGTGAATAGATCAAATCAGAAGGCCAGGTTAGGTGGCACTTTTCATGCTTCTCCGTGATTGTAGGTTTTATATAACCAGGAGAATCTTATGCCAGTTAGTGATTTATGTTCTAAGAAGTTAATTTCAATTTCACCAAAAGCTAGTGTGTCCGAGGCTGCTAAAATGATGAAAAACAAAGGAGTTGGTAGCCTTTTGGTAATGGATGATGGTAGCAAGCGATGTAAAGGGATTATTACAGATCGGGATATCACCCTATATGCTGTTGCAGTCGGCGAATTATCGGACTTGCATGTGAGTGATGTAATGAGTCGTCAAGTTGCTACAATTTCTCAAAAATCAGGTTTGCATGATGTGCTGACAAAAATGGAAAAACATCAATTAAGAAGAATTGTAATCGTTGATGACGATGGCAATTCATGCGGAATTCTCACTTCGGATGATGTAGTCCAGTTACTAGCGAAAGAAATGGGTATGTTGGGAAGTTTGTTTGCAAAGCAGACAGGACGTTCGGAGCAGGCAAGAGCCTGAAGTAAACATGCCAAAAAATGGTTCATTGAATAAGATCATACTTGCGGTAGACATGTCAGATTCTTCGAATATGCCAACCAAGTTGGTTTGGAAGATGTTTGACGGCGTGCTGGAAGAATTAAAGGCTAAAGTTGACGCAGTTCATATTCTACAATATCCCAAAAAGTTATTGCTGGATCAAGAATTAGTCAATGGAGCTAAAAAGGAGTTACGACAATTTATCGATCGGACTGGTCTGGTAAATTGTTCCGAACTTAAGGTATTGCCTGGTTCAGCGAGTTTATCTGAGTCAATTAACGTATTGCTTAAATACGCTGATGCCAAAAAAGCAAAAATGATTACGGTGGTTTCTCATGGGCGTCGCTGGATGGTCAGATTTGTAATGGGAAGTTTTGCAGAAGCTTTGCTATCAAGATCAGAAATTCCAATTTTGTTTTTAAGTAAAAAAAATGTCGTCAGGAGTCGAAGAACTCTTTTCCTAACCGATTTCTCAAAACCATCTTTGATTGCTTATAGGCAGTTTCTTGATCAGTTTTCTGATTTTAAACCTGATTTGATTGTTTATCACGCTTTACCTCCTCTTTATGAGTTTTCTGGCATGATGGAAACTTATCCTATCGAAAGTCGTAAGTATGCCGATCAACAAATCAAAGAACTTGTCGAATTGGCAGTAAAGCTTGGATATTCAGTAAGTGGAATTGTAGATGAAAATGTACTTGATATACCCAAGGCTATTGGAAAAAAAATCAAATCTGAAAAAATCTCCATGATTGCTTACTCATCTATTGCCAAGAGATATGGTATTGCATTTGTCGGGAATGTCGCAAAGCGGTTGTTTAGGCTTGAAAATGTTAACAAGTGGGTTAGTGGACCTGCTTCAATTAATAAATTAATGAAAAAAGGTAAAAAGCAAAAATTAATCAACCATAAGAAGGAGCGGCTCGTTGAAGCTCGGGCTTGAGAACTCATGCCTCATTATTTGATTTTGAATTCCGAAAATGATGAAATGATTGAAGGGCTGATCAGATCAATTACCAATTTGATTATTGACCTTGGAAATACCGCCGATCAATTTTTTTTTAATGAAGCTCCATCCGGAGTCAATCTTAATCGTTATGATGGTATTGTAATTGGTGCATATTCAGAAAAGACAATGAATTGTAGAGAAGTTACAGCCTGGATTGAAAAAAACATTGAATTGTTATCTCGTAAGCAATGGGCTTTGTTTTTATTGAAAAGCGAAGGACAATTGTGTTTTTCTCAGACACCGACAATGTATTCCGTGGTTAAAACGATTCAAGATGCCACACTATTTACACTTTCATTCGAAAGCGAAGTTCATCGGGAACTGAGATGTGGATTGAGTTATGAAAGTCAATTCAAGCGAGAATACTTGGAGAATGGAAGAAAGTTAGCCTTTCATTAAGGGGTTTTTATGGTGATTCAAAACAGAGAAATCGCCAGATACTTTGAACAGATTGCTGATTATTTAGCTATTCAAAATGCAAACCCTTTTAGAATCAGAGCTTATCGTAATGCGGCTGAGGCTATAGAGCGTTGGCCTGTAGAGTTGACAAAGTGTCTTAAGGAACAGGGCTCAATTCCGAAAATACCAGGTATCGGTAAAGATCTTAACGATAAAATCATCAAATTAATCAAAGGTTCTGGGATAGCGCTATTAGATGATTTGAAAAAAAAGATACCTTCAACACTTTTAGAATTCCTCGATATTGCCGGTTTGGGACCTAGGCGGGTTCAAGCCCTTTGGAATAAAGGCATAAAGACTAAAGAAGAATTAAAAATTGCTGCAAAAGAACATAAGTTATCAGAGCTTAAGGGATTTGGTTCGGATCTAGAGAGCAAAATTCTAAAATCAATCGAGCTTGGTGAAAAATATCAAAACCGATTTTTACTTGATGATGCTTGGTCGTTTTGTGAAGAGATCAAAAAATATCTTTTAGTGGGTATGCCACAAGTTCAGCTTCTTGTTGCAGGAAGTTTAAGAAGAGGCAAGGAAACTGTAGGAGATTTGGATTTACTCGCCATTTCAAAAAATAAAACCAATATCTTGAAGAGACTTGTTGAGTTTCAAAAATGTGAAAAGGTAATTAATTACGGTTCGAAAAAAGCTACAATTCAAATTCAAGGTGGAATGCAGGTTGATTTGAGGCTGATTGATTCCAATTCATCAGGTTCAGCCTTGCTTTATTTTACAGGATCCAAAGACCACAATATAGCTTTACGTAAAATTGCGATTCAGCATGGATTCAAATTAAGTGAATATGGTCTTTTTAAGGGCAATGTGAATATTGCGAGTAAAACTGAAAAAGAGATTTATCAGTCGTTAGGAATGAATTATATCGAGCCTGAGCTTAGGGAAGGTAGAGGTGAAGTTGAATCAGCCATTAGGGGCGATCTACCTCAGTTGATTTTACAAAGTCAGATTAAGGGTGATTTACATGTCCATACAGTTGCATCTGATGGTCACGATTCAATTGCTCAAATGGTCGTAAAGGCCAAAAGAAAAGGTTATACCTATCTTGCAATTACAGACCACTCCAAAAGAACGAGAATTGCAGGTGGATTGAATGTAGATGCTTTCAAAAAGCAGTATGAGGAAATAGACAGGTTGAATGAGATTTATCATCCTTTTCGTATTTTAAAGGGTGTTGAAGTGGATATATTAGAAGATGGTACGCTGGATCTTCCCGATTCATTTTTAAAAGATACTGATTTGACCGTTTGTTCTATTCATGAGGGCTTTTCTTATTCGAGTAAAAAGCAAACTCAAAGGATGATCAAGGCCATGGACAACAGATATTTCAATATACTTGGACATCCTAGTGGTCGTTTGATTGGAAGACGAGAACCGTATGATTATGATTTTGAAAAGATTTTGCGTTTTGCGTTAGAGCGTGGAATTTATATTGAACTGAATTCTCAACCAGACCGACTCGACATCAATGATGAACAAAGTAGAATGGCTAAAAGTTTTGGTGTTCCCATAGTCATTTCAAGTGATGCCCACTCAGCCATTGAGCTTGATTTCATTGAGTTTGGTATAAAGCAAGCCAGAAGAGGATGGCTTGAGAAAACAGATGTTTTGAATACATTTTCTTTTGACCAACTGATTAGAAAATTAAACTCAGGAAGATGATAGCGATGAAGTATCTTTTTTTTTATTTATTTATTTTATGTGGTTGCAATAGTGCAATAGGTGATTCTGGTGCTGATTCTGATTTATTTGTTGGTATCGTTGATCAGGTGATTCCTGCGATCGCAAATATTTCTTCTGTTTCCACTGTTGAACGGCCTTTATTGATTCCTTTCCCATTTGATGAGTTATTTTATGGAAAGCCAAAGCCGATGATTAAAATCTCATCGCTTGGTTCAGCTTTATTGATCGATTCAAGTGGTTTGATGATTACCAACTATCATGTGGTTGGTGAGATGTCTGATGTCAAAATCGTTTTTACCGACTCACCAGATGAAAAACCTGTTCAAGGTAAAGTGATTGGAAAAGATCAGGAGCTTGACATTGCTTTGATCAGTATCGATTTAAAAAAGAAAATTACTCCTGTTGTATTCGGCAACTCGGATACCGTCAGAGTCGGTGAGTTCGTTTTAGCGGTTGGGAATCCATTTGGTCAGGGCCATTCGGTCTCGCACGGCATTTTATCAGCAAAGGGAAGGGCGTTGCCTGGAGGTCCATTTGGTGGATTTCTTCAAACGGATGCTCCCATCAATCCTGGCAATTCAGGTGGGCCATTGTTGAACATGAAGGGAGAAGTGATTGGTATCAATACGGCAATTCAATTCAACGCCCAAGGAATCAGTTTTGCAATTCCAATAAATTCGATAAAGGAGATTTTGCCCCAATTGAAAGAAAAAGGAAGAGTGGATCGAGCCTATCTTGGAGTGGTAATTGAAAACCTTTCACCTGGAGTTGCTGCTCATCTTAAGGCAAATCAGGAATCAAGAGCTGCGGTCATCACAACAGTGTATGATAATAGTCCCGCACATAAATCGGGTCTGAAGCCTTATGATGTTGTTATCTCTATTAATAATGTGCCTATTTATGGTTCTAATCAAATGATGGCGACACTGTATTCTTCAAAAATTGGCGAGCAACTTGATTTCAGTATTCTACGCGAGGGAAAAGAAAAAAAGATAAAAGTAATTCTAGATAAAAAAACAAGTGAAGAAAAGCTTGCGATGCAAAAGCAAGAAAAAGAAATGATACTTGTTGATCCTAAATCAGGTGTTCGAATTGAAAAGTTTCCGGATGGAAAAGGATTCTTGGTAACCGGTGTAATTACAGGAGGCCCCGCTGAGCGTTCAGGGATAATGCTGGGTGATGTGCTTGTTGAAATTGACCAAAAACCAATCAGATCTTTAGAACAGTATCGTAGCTTTATGATTCAGTCACCAAAGCATTTAATCAGGCTGATGAGAACAAGAATGGGTAAAGAGACTTTCACCATTATCGAGCTCGATCTGACGTGATGCGGTTGGTACCGTATTTGCAATTGAAAATCCAGGTATCAATGAATCAACAAAGGAGATCATATGAATTCAAAAATCAAAATACTTGCAGTACTTGCCTGTGTGCAAATATCAACAACAGCATTTGCCCAAAAGGAAATGCATGCTTCTTATGAAGAAGCTAAAATCCCGCAGAAGCAAACGATGAAAGAACAAGTTTGGGGACTAAGTCCTCAATTGGGGCTTTTTTCCTATACCGATCGTGATGGCCAATATACAAGCCGCGGAGCAGTTGGTATCGGTTTTGACGTGAATGCATCTTCTTCTTTCTGGGAGAAATCAAATTTGTTTTATCTTGGTTTCAGTACTGGTTTTCTTTATTCACATATCGGATCTACCGACAGTAATGTTTTCGGTAATAACGGATCAAGTGTTGATACGGAAGGAGCAAATCTTTTAAGTATTCCTATGGATTTGAAG
>CALPVV020000045.1 GCA_943327105.2 Nitrosovibrio sp. Nv4 | reverse complement strand
TTAAATTGGCGCGTCACCCGCAATTGGTCGAAGTGCTTGAATTGATGGCGAAGCAAGATCCGAAAACTCATTTGCCTGTTTTGGCTGATGAATATGAAAACGGCGCTTATTTCAGCAAAGCTGCAAGCCTCATTGCAAAAAACAATTCGAATGCTTCCGACTTCAAGTCTCTTTTTAAAATTGCACTTCTCCACGAAGTGGCAAGAGACCCGTCTTCCCGTGATGAAGTCCTGAAGTCGATGAGCAAGTCTTATCTCAGCCGCAAGATGAAGCTTGAAGCCGCAGAAGAAAAAGCAATGTTCACATACTTGAACGATGCACGTATTCTCGATGCTTCAATGCTCAATGTAGTTGTTGCACCAGAAATGAAGGCCTACATTGCTGAAAGTCTTGAAGAGCAAAACCGCGGCACAAAACAGACCGCGCAAACTTTACTCGGTTTCACTCAATATCAAGGTCTTGCTTGGGCTAAATTGGTGATCGACAAGGCTGAGATCATGGCGAATGAAGAAGCCAAGATCAAATTTCACGGTCGTAACGGGCAGGTTGCGTTCCAAAAGCGTGTGAACCGCATCAAAGAATTGAACCAGTTCTCAGACAAGTACTTGAGTGGCAGTGACTCGTTGACTCGTACCAAGCTTCTTGCATTGTTGAAAACAAGTCATGAGCGTGTGGGTAATGAAATTCTTGAAAGCCCGATTCCGGCAGGGTTGTCTGATGACCAGGTTGCTCAGATCAAAGTCAGTCTCAATGAAATGGCGAAACCATTTCAGGAAAAAGTAGAGGCATTGCAGAAGCTTCTCGATTCTGAAACACAGAAGATCAGCCTCACTCAGTCCAGTGCCAAGTCACAATTTGATGACCAGGGTTATCAGGAAGCGATTGCTCTTTTGCATCAGAACCCGAAAGATCGTACCGCATTGATTCGGTTGAAGTCTGTTTTTGAGTCTGCAGGAATGGTTCGTCCTGCGGCGTATTTTGAAGGAAGGATCCAGAGTTTATGAAATCTCGTTCATGGATGATCGTGGTTTTGTTGATGGTAGTTTCAGGTTTTTCTGCTTTGGCAGAAGAAGCAACGAATTCAAAAGTGAAGTATTCGGCGGGTAAAGACGTCAACTTCGAAGAGCTCCTGATTCAGGGGCAGTTGAAGCGTCCGGATATTTCGGTGGTAACTGGAAACGTGAAGGAAGGCGCCGACGGGTTGCTCCGTCTGAGAGAGAATTTTCTTGATCGCGTGACTTCTGATGCAGGTGAGGAGTCGATGGAATGATTGCTCTAGCAAATAGTAATGGTGAATTGATCAAGTTGTTGCCGATGGAATCCGGTGAGTTTGGACTGCATCAGGTGTTCGGTTTTATATTCAAGGATCATCTTGCTGACCGCATTCATCGACGCAAGTCTCATGGGATTTCAAGTCTCGAAAATGCATGGGTTTGTCAGTTGAAGCTTTTAAAGAATGCAAAAAACTTCACGATCGAAGCCATTTCCGGCTGTGAAGTGAAAGCTGAAAATGACCGCACCTGGAAGATCAAGACCGATCGCGGTGAGTTCCGTCTGTTGCCGGCGGGTGAGGCTCGTGCCGTACCGATTAGCACCCAGATTGCCGACAAAGATTTTAAAATTGGAAAAACCGCTGCAATCGTATTGGCTGTGCTGCTTGCCCTGCCATTGATGCTTGGCCGCGACCGAAACGTCGAGCCAGTCGTGGTGATGGAAGAACCGATCATGGTGAAATTGAAGCCACAGGTTCAAAAGACAGTGGTTGTTCCGAGCACCATGCCGGCTGAGATGCCGCAAAATCTGAAAGCACAAGACAAAGTGGTGAAACGCGCGATTCAGCAGAATCTCGGTTTCTTGGGCTTGCTTGGCAATAAAAACATCACCAAGGCAATTGGTGGTGCACCAACGATTAAGGACGCATCAGCAGGTGCGGGTGCCGGCGGAAAAGAAGGCAGTG
This sequence comes from Nitrosovibrio sp. Nv4, assembly GCA_943327105.2. GTDB lineage: Bacteria > Bdellovibrionota > UBA1018 > UBA1018 > CAIMNF01 > CAIMNF01. The sequence continues at coordinate 15,280 of CALPVV020000045.1, read as the reverse complement.
GTGGTGAGTTCCTGACCGGAATCGGTCGTGGAGTAAAATCTGCGACAGTCGGTAATACGGGCGTCAGTGGTCTTGGGGGTATTGGTACCAAAGGCGCAGGTGGTGGAGCCGGCGGTTACGGCAATTCAAAAATCGGTTCGGGTGAAGGAAGCTCGCTTTCAAAAGTGGCGCTTTCAAATGACCTGATGCTTGAAGGTGGTTTGGACAAAGCGGTGATTCAAGCGACGATTGCCAAGTACCTCAGTCAGGTTCGTGCTTGTTATGAAACCGGTTTGCAGTCGAATCCGGCTCTTCAAGGACAGGTAAACATGAGTTTTCAAATCAATGGTGAAGGAAACATCTCATCGGCGAATGTTGCTAAATCGACGTTGGGCAATTCCCAAGTTGAATCATGCATTTCGACGAAAATGTTGAACTGGAAGTTTCCAAAACCGGTTGGTGGCGTGAACGTAAAAGTGAATTATCCGTTTGTCTTGAGACCAGTGGGAGCATAAATGAAATCAATCAATCCTTTCGTCGCCGGCGTTTTTTTTCTGACCGTATTGTCGGGTTGTAATCAAGATCCGTATCAAGCGGCGCTCAAGCCCGGACAACGCATCTTGAATGAGAATCCAAACAGTCAACACCAGTCACCGAAGGTTTTTGCGATTGAAGCTCCAGACTTGATCGAATGTACCGAGTCGATCAATTGCGGCGCTGAGATTCGTGGTCATGTTCCTGAACCGGGAACCTCTGTGGTGAGCATCAAAGGCCTGCCACAAGGCGCGAGTTATGATGCATCGACTGCGACTCTGACTTATACGCCGGGGTATGATGTGGTTGATCTTGCCGCCCATCCTGAACAGACTTTGATTTTGATGCCGTTGACGGTGACCGTAAGAAGCACAGCCGATGTGGTGACGGAATCTTCACGTACGATCAATCTATTGGTGAAGAACAAGATGCAACCGGTTGAAGTCAATGTCACCGGTTCTTCTTTGGTGGCTGAAGGTGCGACACTTCAACAGACCGTTGAAGTGAAGAGTGCTGATTTTCCGCAAGGTCCGATTTCACTGAGTGCGATCAATGCCCCGATTGGAACAGAATTGAAACCGGTGGTTGGCAGCAATAATTCGTTCACTGTTCGTTTTACTCCGGGTTATTCATTTTCAGGAGTAGGCGACTCAAGCAACTCATTGGGATATTACAAATCGGTAAAAGTTCTGTATCAGGCGAATTTACCTGTTGGGCAGCCCACTCAAAAAGACCTGGTGTGGACGGTAAATGATGTTCGTCAGGCTCCGGTGGTGACTGCACCTGAAACCCTGGTTCAAGGGCTTGATGTGAGTTTTTCAATTCGCGCTGAAGACATGAATGGCGAAAGCGCTCCTCGCATTACTGTGAACCCGAGCGTTCCTTTCGGTCGTATTACTGCTACCGCAATTGCCGAGACCGATTCAAGAGGGGTATCTTATCCTTCGCGTGTGATGCAGGTTCGTTGGGATCAGTTGCGCGTATCGAATTTGGGAACGACGACTCCGATCAATTATGAAGTATGTGTACAGAAGTTCAGCAACTCATACACGGTCTGTACGCAGAAAAAAGTCATGGTTTCATTGAAGGCTGATTTGCATCAAGCTCCTCGCGTTGACCGCACTTCATGGAAATCAGGCGAGTTGAAGTTCATGCGTGTCGGTTCACCACTGACCTTTACCATGCCGATTCTCGACACCGAAGACATGAACCTTCCGGTTTCGGTAAAGTTGGCTAGCAGTCAACCGTCAGCGGTGACCTGGAAGAGCGGCGCACTGGTCATTCAACCGCAATCAGAAGGCATTCTTCAATTCTCGATCACGGCTGAAAGCATTTTTGGTCAAAGCATCACTGAAAACTTCGTAGTTGAAGTGATGCCTGGCAATTGGGCGAAGGCGATTCTTTTGGCCGGCGATACGGTTCAAAAAGAATCAATCGACACTGCCAGACTTGCTGCTTCAGCTGATCTGCTTTCGATGAAGTTTCAAGTTTCACCGCGCACGCTGGCGCTCAGAGATGCTGCCGTGATCACGACCGAGGCATTGAACTCACCTTTGTTTGTTGAAAAAATTCAGGACAAAATGATGAACTCGGCTTCAAGTCTGGTGATCACTTCGCCGTTGGCATCAAAACTGAGCGGTAAAATGGCTGAAGAAATGAATCGTTTTGGAATCAAATTCAAAGGCCGCTTGCACGACCTTCTGCCGAATGATGACATTTCGGCTTTTACCTTGAGCGTTGATCCACGTGCAAACATTGAAAGCCCGATGGTACCTGCCGGTTTGAAAGGCGCGCTCACGACTGAATCGGTTAACCCGTTGATTCTTGATCTTGATCAGATGTCATCAAAGTGCAGTGCTTTATTCAGAATTCAAAAACGTGGAGTTTCATTGCCAGTGGGTGCCGTCTGTAAATACGGCAACAATCGCAGTCTGGTGGTTCTTGGGTTTGAAATTGCAGACGTTTTACTTGATCAACAAGATGCATCCTTGCTTGGCGAGTGGATGAATTCATTTACCGGAATTGAAGGGAATCAAAGATGAAAATACAGATTTTTTCACTTCTGTTTTTAGCGTTAACCGCGGCACCTGCATTGGCAGACAACGAACTCAACACTCAGCTTGATGAGCTCAAGTTGCCGGGTAATGTGGCACCAGCGGGTGTGACCAATGAAAAGCTTTATTCGGTTCAAAATCGTTTTGCCACGCTTTCAAAACGCATGGAGTTCAATCTCGGTGCGGCTCAGAATTTCACCGGCAACGGTTTTTTGCAAATGCGCCAGATCAACGCGGCGATTGGTTATCACTTGAATGATCGTTGGTCGGTATCGGTTTCAGGAAGTTATGGTTTCAATGACTTCACCAAGTCGGCTGACCTGTTGATGTCGCGTGAAGGAATTGTTCCAGATGCAGCCATCGTGAAGTGGAGAAGTGACTTGCTTGCGAATTATAACCTCTTTTACGGTAAGTTTCGCGCCAGCATGGATCAGGTTTTGTATTTTGACCAATATGTAGCGGTGGGTCCGGGCTTGGTGAACACTCAATACGGTACAGCACCCGCTGCGGTTGCTGATATCGGTTTTGCTCTTTGGCTTGGCAAAAACTGGTCGACCCGTTTCGGTTTGAAGAATGATTTTTTCCGTGAAAAAACTCAAATCACCAATGACCTTACGGCTCACATGCTGGGGCACCTGGAAGTGGGGTATTTGATCGGCGGAGACGAGCGTATTTATGAATAAGACATGGTTGGTACTGGGTACGGTTGTTTCCATCAGCGCACATGCCCAATCGGGTGCGGATGCACTTTTGCAGTCACTCGGTGGCTCGAACAATTCGGTCATGAATGTGAACGGAAAACAGGCTACGGCAATTCAAACGGCGATTCACCTCGATAATCCGGTTGCACGCCAGCTTTTTACCGAGTGGAGTGTTCAGAAAAACCTTTCTTATGAAGCAAACCTCTGGGTTCAGAAGTTTTTTGCCGGAGAATTTGAATCCTTCGCACATTTGAAAACGGCAATGATTCCTGCAGTAGAAGAAACCCATTCACTGACGTTTCAAAATGCGGTCGAAGCAGCGCATCTTTACAGTTTGTATCGTTTGAATCTCGCTCAAACCTTCATGGGTTCTTGGTTGAAGGCGATGGATCATGATTCATTTGCAACTTCCCAATCGGCATTTTCACTCGATGAGGCGATGACCGATCTTGATCAGTGGTTGGTGACGAAGAAGATTCAGATTTCACCTGCTCAAGATGCCTTGATTCGTAAAATCGGTTATGCCCGTCATCCGAACTGGTTGTCGATGAATGCCTTTGTATTGCAAAGACGCGGCCTTCAGGCCGAAGAAGTGCTTTCAAAATTGTCTGTAAACAGCGTATTTCGTCCTAAATTGGCGATGACTGTCGCATTGGCTCATGCGCGTAAGGGTGATTTGGCAAATGCCGCTAAGACTCTCAAGATCTATTACGAACCGTGGATGAATCAGGCAAATGATGCGACGGCGAGTTCCCGTTATTCTCTCGAGATCGCCCGCATGCTTTATCAGATCGGCTCGATCGACGGTGCCATCCAGTTCTATCAGAAGATCCCAAAAGGCAGTCCTGATTATGTAACTGCGAGAGAAGAGCTTTCATGGTGTTGGTTGCGACAAGGGAATCTTTCCGAGCTTCGCGGCAATCTGACAACCTTGAATTCATCCTTGTTGAACGATCAGTTCCGTCCTGAAGCGGTCTTGGTCAAATCGATTTCAGATTTGAAAATGTGTCATTACCAGGATGTTGAAAAGGGCCTTCAATTATTCATCAAGCAGAATAAGGAATGGGCGAAAAAAATCGATGCGGCAATTCAGTCTACTGAACCGCCGATGCCTAGAATCATCGATGATCATTCCCGTTTTTCTCTCGATGCATTGGCTCTTCAAGCCGCTGAACTTCATGATCTTGAAGCGCTCTCAAATCGCAGTGTTTCTGCCGTTTTTCCTGCAGTTGGCAGACAAAAGCATTGGGATGAACAGATTCAGAACATCAAGCTCGTGATGGAAACAACCAAGAAGCGTCAGGCTGAAGAGTTCCGTCGTCAGTGGAAGTCTGATCGAACAATCCTTCAGGAATCGATTCGTAAAATGCAATTTGTAAAAGTCGAATTGCTGAGTCAGGTTGGCCAGATTGAAAGTCTGACCAAGAAAGATTCGAATTCGACTGATCGCCTGAATGCGGCCAAGAATGAATTGAACGAGAAAAACGAGATGAGTTTTCCTTACGATGGCGTGGTTTGGCCGGATGAGGTCTTCAAGCTTAAGGCTGTTGCGAACGGACAGTGCGCGGAGAAATTATAATGAATAAACTGGCTCATGTACTTGCAGGTGGAATGTTGGTTTTGGCGGCTACCGGCTGCGGAAAAGAAAACTATCTCTATGTTCAGGATGAGCCGGTGAAGATCGATCGTTCATTTCCGGTGAAGGAAGTGAAGGGTTCAAGCAAGGTTGATATTGTTTGGGTCATCGATAACAGCGGAAGCATGGGTGAATATCAGAACCAGGTGATCTCGAATGCAAACGCATTCATGCAAGACTTCATCAAACAAAAGCTCGACTGGAAAATGGGCCTGATTTCGACCGATGAAAGCGATTTGCCTTATGCTGGTTTTGCCCGTTCACCGAAACTCGATTCGAGCGTCACCAATGCGGTTGATGTTTTTGCCGATGCGGTTGACCGATTGGGTACCAGTGGTTCAGCTGTTGAAGAAACTTTTAAGCCCATCTTGCGTGCATTTCAAGATGATACGGCTTTTTTAAGGCCGAATACGCCGTTGGCTGTGATCATGGTGACTGATGCGGAAGAACAATCAAGAATGCCGGCACCGATGTTCATGTCTCGGTTGAATGGTTTGACTCAGGGGCGAAACCTATTCACTTACGGTGTGTTTGCTTCAGAAGATTTTGGTTGTCGTTCTGATGAAGGTGAGTGGAATTATGCAGGAAGCCCTTATGAAGCATTCATCAAGAGCGCGGTGGTCGGTCAGACCTTTCCTCTTTGTAATGACTTCGGTACTTCTTTGGTCAATATCGCTCACGATATTGTGACTCGCATTTCTCACACGGCGATTTATCTCACGAGCCGTCCGGATACATCAACTTTGAAGGTTCTTTATCAGGGTAACCCATTGCAATCGGGGCCTGTTGAAACAGGTGGTTATTGGGTTTATGACTATCGCCTGAATGCTGTTGTATTCAACAATCTTGATTTTTCCTTGAATGAAAATGATTCGGTTCAGGTCGTTTTCGAAGAACAACAGTAATCAAAAAGTAATATTTCATTTGTAATTAAATAATACCCATGTAATAATTTCCATCCTGGAGATTAATTTTATGACGTTTCAATTGCTCAAAAATAGCGAATTAAACAACAATAGTAGATTCAATAATGAGTCACTTCAAACTATCTTGAATCAAACGTTGAAATTGGGAGCGTCCCTTTTTTCGGTAAAATCAGGCATGTTGATTTGGCAAAACGAATCAGAAGAGAATCAAAGACTCTTCATCAATTGCCCGAATGTCGCGAATACCTTTTTCCATGAACAGCTCACTCAAGAAGGCTTCATGCATACATCGCGTGCGCAAATTTTGGGGCAGGCATTGGTGATACCGGTATTTAACTCTGAAGGTATGCGAATCGCTGGAATTTGTTTTTTTCAGGATCTGAACTCAAAATGGCCGGCTGACGTTCTTGAACTTGCTGAAACGTTTTCAAACCTCGTTAGCGAAGTAATTGATCGCAATCAAATTGAAGCTAAGTTGAAGAAGTTAGAACAAATCGTTCTCGCCTGAACGGCGCTTCCACCAGCCCGCAAAACTCATGCGTTCTTTTTTAGCAGGAAGCACTTCGTGCAAGACATCGGCACTGAAAAAACAAACAAGTCTACCCCCGAGCGGTTTGATATCGATAGGGGGGGCTTCTTGATTCTGGTGATGAATTCTTAATTCACCCCCGTTGTCAGGGTTCCAGTTTTGATTCAGGTATAGAACCATGGAAATGGTCCGAGCGTCATCATTTGAAAAACGGTCGAGATGCGCATCGTATTTACCACCCGCAGGGTAGTAGGCGTAGTGCCCCTCTAGAGTCCAAAGCCCCAGGAAAAAATGCTGATTCAACACCTGCTTGAATGCTTCGAGCTTGTTCCAAAGCATTTTTTGACTTGCAGTGAGGGCAGCGGGTTCGAGCCAATGGGTTTCATCATTGCGAATCTTTTCATTCAATTGATGCTCATTTCCTTTGCCGATGCTCGCTTTTTTGAAGTGCCCAACCCGTTTTAATCGTTCGTAATCATCGATCATGCTCTTTAATTCTGTAGCGCTGAGAAAATGATCGATCACCACGTGGCCTTGCGTCTCGAGTGTCTGTGCGTGCTCTTCAAGGTTCATCTAGTCAGACTATCATAAAATTGAAGCTTGTTGGCCCTATGGCATAGACAAATATTGAACAATACGTGTTGAGTCGATAGAAAACCCGACTAACTTATTTGACAGTGGCGGGGGCTTACCCTTAGGCTTAAATAAAGTGACTCCTGAAGAAAAAAAATCGGCAGTAAAAACATCCCGAATTATGAGAACGGCCCGCAAGACTAAAGGTTGGACTCAAGTCGAGTTCTCCAAGATGCTGGGAGTTTCTCAGAGCGCTCTTTCTAAACTCGAGAGCGGAATCCTGATCCCATCGGTTCATCAGTGGTTTGAGTTCTGCAACTTTGCAGAAATCCCGACTGACAGCCATATCGGTGGTTATCTTGATCGCCTTCAAGAACTGAAGTTCTTGGAAAAAGTCGAAGTCGAAAATTTTAAAGTAAAAAAAGAATACCTTGTCGATGCTGCCTCATCTGCCCGAAGTATGGCGCCGATGATTCAGTGGCTTTATTCAAATCTAGGTGAACTGAAATCACGCAAATTGCTAAAAGAAATGGGCGTTGATTCTGATTATTTTGTCGATCTTAGTCATCAGATCAATTTCCGCTTTTTTGTCGATCTTCTTGATCTGATGAAAAAGAAAGGTCTTCTCAAAAAGCAGGGGCTGGAAAGTCTTGCTGAATTGTCTGCGGGTAAAAGCTCGCATGGCAGTTTGTTTTCTAGGTATCAGAGTTCTGATGATGCGGTCACATTGCTGCAGTCTGTTTTTGATAAAGCACCTTTTTATGAATTGAATTTCGATTACCGTATTGAAGATGCAGGCAGTTCGAAAGTTCAGTTCTCAGTAACCCCTCAAGAACACATTTTAGCGAATAAGGCATTGAAGTTTGCCGAAATCAGCGATCAATTGCCAGGTTACCGTGCCGGGTATTTCAATCAAATGCTGAGTGGAATTCTTGCCAAATCGAGCAAAGAGCATTCTAATGCGATTGTTTGCATTGACCAGAATCCGAATCGCAGTTTGTTTGAGATGAAACTCGCCTAGGGTTAATACTCGTATCTTAAATGGTGCATTCAAGTTAAGCTTTGGTCATGACCATGAAGCCCCAGCAGCCGCCCCATTCCTTTCGCATTACGTTGAACCTTTCGATGGGTGCTCCGCGGCTTGACTCAGTGCTGATGGAGGCATTGAGAAATCAAAAAGAGAACCTTGATTTACGCAATATTACGCGCGCTACCTTCAAAGAGCTTTTCAAGAATAAACGCATCTTAATCAAAGACCAGCCGGCTCGTCCGTCTTCATCGATTTCTGCCGGAACGACCTGCGTCGATATTCTTGGCTACAGTTAACGCAACGCAACTGAGAAATGAAATAATATTATCTTTAGAATTTATTTCCCTTCTTCACTAAAGCGATTATTCTATAAAAAATATTCGCTGTATTCCAGGGAGGGTAATAATGCGATTAGAAGATTTATCATCAGCTGAGCCAACATTTGATTCTTTAACTCCACAGAGTTTACTCGAAGATGCTTTAAAGCTCGGTATCGAGTTGCTGGAATGTTTTTCAGGTGAACTCTATTGGCTACAAGATGAATTCGAAGAGCAATGGAAGCATCTGATTCAAGAAAAGGGACTCGCGGCCAGATCAACATTAATTTATCAACCCGATTCGAATGATGCATTTTCTTTTCAAAAGCTTGAGGTCTTGGAAAAGTCGGTAGCGATGCCTTTACTGTCGAAGCAAAATGAACGAATTGGTTTTCTGGTGTTTTCATCTGAACAGCCAATCGAGTGGAACGATGAAAAAGCCATGATGATGAAAACATTAGGTGCATTGATCATGACGGTTTTATTGAGTCAAAAAACCGAAAAATTATTATTCCTGAATTCCCGCTTATCAACATTGGGGCAGATGGCGATTGAAATCACCCACGAAATCAATAATCCGGTTACTTCCATTCAGGCTGGGCTTGCACTGCTTAAAATCAGGGTGAATAAGCCAGGTTTTGTAATTGAACAACTGAATGATCACTTGTCAAAAATGGAAGCAGTGGCCGAACGTCTTGCGGCAATCGTGAAAAACGTCAAAGGTTTTGTCTGTACACCTGAAAAAACAAAAGTCGATTCAGTGGTGGTCGGTGATTTGATCAACGAATCGATTTCCTATTGCTTTGAGCGATCTAAAGAATTCTCCGTTCAAATTCTTCTCGATGAAGTGCCCTCAAATTTGAATATTTCATGCAATAAGGTTCAAGTTTCACAAGTCTTGGTGAACTTGATGAACAACTCGATTGATGCGGTAACGGGTAGTCATCAGCCTTGGCTGAAGTTGGTCACCGAATCAGATGAAGAATGGGTAAAAATCAAAGTAATCGACAGTGGCAACGGAATATCAGAGAAGCTATTGAAGCGGTTGTTCGAGCCTTTTTTCACGACTAAAAACAAAAAAGGTGGCACCGGCCTCGGCTTAAGCATTTCCCGTAAAATCATTGAAGCCAATGAGGGTTTGCTTGAATACACCGAGACCGATGGTCACACGACTTTTGTGGTTCGTTTGCCGAAACTAGTTCAACAAGGTTGATGCGTCCAAGGCAAGTTGTTCAAGCATGCTTGGGCTCAGTGGGCCTGTGGTTTTCACTTCACCGTATTCGCCTGTCATAGGCGAAAAACAATGCCCCAAGCCCTGATACAGGTGCAGGGTTGGTTTGACGGGGAAGGCAAATGCATCTTCCATCACCCATGAAGAATTCATCTGCGCATCTTTCAGCCCTTGATAGATGAAAACGTGGTCTGCTTTGGTGTTGGCAGCGAAATGAGTGAATTCAGGCAGCACTTTCAATGATTGATACCAGCCCGCATATTGAGGAGTCGCCAAAAGACCGCGCACTTGAAAATAGAAGTTCTGATACGCCATCAAGATTTCATCGGTGACGGAAAGTTTTCCATCTTGGTTTGCATCAAGTGCTGGAAGCGGAAGACCCAGTAGAGGAATGTTAAGGGCCTGATTCGTGCTCAATACCGAAGCATCAATCGTTTCAGTATTCATGGCGTGAAGGTGGCCCAAAAGGTGTTTCGTCGGCCAATTGTAAAATTGGTAGCCTAGAATTGAATCGATCGACCGAGTTGGTGGGGCCATCAGATAAAGGCCATCGAGCTTGATGTCGTCAGCCAGCATCGTCGCAATCAAGCCGCCTTCGCTAAACCCGATTACGCCGTACTTCAAGCCGGGAAGTTTCGTCATCAAGGTGTTCATTGCTGACTTTGCGTCTTTCAAAATGAACGGAACGGTTTGATTTTCAAGTTGTGCTGAGTTGTCGACTCCGCGTTTTGAAAAACGCAGAGTGGCGATGCCCGCTTTCGCGAGGCTTTCAGCGATTTGAAGACTGAGCTTTCCAGATTGACCGGGGAGTGGGGAACCCAACATTGGGCTGGTCACTTCACCGTCCAAATCAACATTGCCACTTCCTTGAATGATCAAGACCGCCGCTTTGGGCGCAGTGGTTGGCATCATCAAGTCAGCATGGAGTGACTGCCCGTCGAAAGTAGTGATGGTGGTTGGTGCAGCGTGAGCAAATGAAGATGCGAGTGCAAGTAGTGTAATAATGGTTTTCAAGATTCAATTCCCCCGTATTTAAGTTGTTTTATTTCAGACAAACGGCTGAGAAAAGTACTTTTTTCGAGTTTAAGTTATTTCAGAATATTCCGAAAAGGAACCATGTCAAATTACATCTTGGAACATGCATCAGAATTCGAGCGTTTAGAGAAACAATCGCAAAATAAATACTATGATTATGAGTCTGAATTGAGCGACTTTTTGCCCAAAATTGGATCGAATATTTTAGACGCAGGGTGTGGTTCCGGTGTCGTTTCCCGCTTCCTGGCCCGTAAATTCCCTCATTCTAAAGTCACGGGTTGTGACTTTTCAGGTGAACGCATTCGGCAGGCTTCGTCGTTTGCTGAGACCATTGGGAATCTTGATTTTAAACAGGCCAACCTTCTCAGTGCTGATTTTGAAGCATCAACTTTTGATTCAATAGTTTGCCGTTATGTGCTTGAGCATTTGAAAAATAAAGAAGTAAAAGCCGTACTTACCGAATTTCATCGATGTCTACGACCTGGTGGAACGGCCTGCTTGATTGATATTGATGGTTATCTGTACAACATGTTTCCTCAATCAGAATTCATCGAACAATGTTTTTCTAAAATAAAAACAGCACCTGCTCCTGATTTTAATATCGGCCGGCAACTTCCTAAAATGATTGCTGATGCGGGTTTTACCAAAGTTCGTTGGCGAATTGAAACCATGCAGTTTCAAGGCGAAGAATTGAAAACAGAAATAGAGCTAATCAGTGAACGCTTTGTTCAAGCAATGCCATTTCTCGAAGTGATTCTAGGTAATGATCATCATGCTAGAAGATTTGTCGATGAATATCTTGAAACCCTAAGGTGCCCCAATTCAGTACTTTTTTACAATAAGTTCATTGTGACCGCTGAGAAACAAGGATTGATCAATGTGAAAGAGGCGGGAGTATGAAAAACTTGAGCGAATACGGAAATGTCTTGGATCGATTACAAGTGGTCGTATTGGATTGCCCATACAATAGTTTTTCAAGCCCGACGACACAGAAGTTGTTCGGGAAGTTCGTTAATATGAAGTTAACAGGATTTTTGAGAGAGTATGAACATGGGATTTTACCTCTTGGATCTTATGATTTTATCGGAACTCTGATCATGCTTTGTGAGAAGAAAGATGGTGAATTGGAACCGGTATTTTGCTTCAAATCAACAAACATTGAACGAGTGAAATACTTCAATTTACCTTTTGAATTGTTGGAGTGGTTTCATTCAGCCGCTGAAAAAAACCATGAAACGGTTGTGAGGGGTATCTTGGAAAAAGCGGAAAAGGAAAACATCAATGTTGGTTACAATAGTTCGTGGACCATTGATCCAAAGTGGAGAGAGGTTGCCGAACTCAAGCTTTTAGCTAAAGAGCTCTCGGTTGCCCTGTTTGTAAATTACTATCAATCAAGATCAATTCAGGAAATATTGATCGGCGGTGTAAAAAGGTTCAAGGTTGATCAGATTCAGGGGTTTCTTGGTTTTGAGTATTTGAAATATAATGGAGAGGTATTACCACCGATTGAAGCTTGGTTTGCCAAAAATGAAAAAGCGATTTTGATGCATCTGACTCGTTTCTCTGAAGATGCACAATCAATCGCTGATCAGTATTCAAAACTTTGGAACGAACGCATCGAGATTTTGGAAGATGGAATCACTTCTGAAAAAATAGCCGCCTAATTCAACGGTATTTGTGAGTCTCTTCCGAATTCTCTGATTCTTCTTGAATAGATGGTTTGGGCTTTTTCGTAGTTGATTTCATACCGGATGTAAGGGGCGCCATCATAGATGCTTGCCGTTTGTCTGGCTGTAGCCTGAGGTAAGCCAATGATGCCGGGATAAATCGAAGCAACCCCAAGTCTATAAAGTGAAGTAATCGATGATCCCGGAGTATTATTCTTTAAGGTTTCAATCAGATCTTGATTTGGAGTTGCAATAACAATACAGCTGTCATGTCTCATTTTTTCAATTTTGTATTGAAAGTTTTTTTCAAAATATTTTTCAATGATTTGATCGCAGAACCTTTCGTAGATTTCACCGACATCGGTACAGCCATTCAATTCATTTTTTACTGCTAGCGGATAGGTTTTCAAAAAAGATTGAATTCCAATCTTAGGTAGAAAATTTTTGTCGATCTTGTATTTAACCAAGTAATCCAATAATTCAGAGTTGAAATCAAAGCTGATAGGTTCATCAGGTTTGGCGAAAATCGCTTCATTGAGCTGGAAACGACGAAGAACCGAGAGTCGCTCTTTCCATCCGAAGTTGGTTTCAATGAAATTTAAAATCATGACGCTGCTACGGCGTCTGCCTAATTTACAATTCGAGTATTTTTCAGGAAGATAAGTCAGGTTTCCGAAGTAATGCTGGGCAAGTGCTTGGTAGTCGATTTTGCCAGTGATGATTGAATCAAAACTAATATTCAATCGTTCAGAAAGGTTAAAAAGCTTAATGAAGGGGAGGTCTTTTTTATGTTCCCTGAATTTCAAAAGTTCATGCTGGGTGAGCAGTAGCATGTCTGCAAATTCTGAATCTTTTAGATTCAGTGTCATGGCAATGCGTTCAAAGGTATCCCAGATTTCAGGATACATGCCTTTTTTGAGTTTGTAGTTTTTGGCTGCGATTTCCATTACTTTAGGAATATCATAACTTGCGTAAGCTGTTGGTCAATGCAATTCGACAGAGGGCGCTTTTCTTGTTTCTTTTGGTTGGTCGAAAAGATGAAGTTGTTGAGGTAGCTCAAAATCGATCAGATATTTACAGCTGCAGCCACCCTGATGAATACAGTCGATTTTGGTGACCTTGCTATTGGGTAAATTAATGTAACCCGTCAATGAAGAAATGCTTCCAGCAATGGAATGGCATGCGAACTGATTTCCCGGTTTTTTCAGCTTCAACAGATCTTTTACTTCGTCCCTGAAGTTCAATTCGACAAGGCAGTATTGATTGGTAAGTTTTAAGATTTTGTAAATTTGATTCTTGTCGTAGAACCGGTGCACGATTTCTGTGAATATGTTTTCATGCAATGTTTTGGGTGATTTGTATGCAGATAGTACACGGCCAAGAATGGAGTTCTTGTTCACGGTCGAAGAGTGGGCGCCTATTCTATGAAGAAGCGTTGGCGGTGCCTTGAATTTTTCCCCGATGAATTGGCAAATGTCAGACGGCATCAGGAAATTCACAGTCGATTCCGCATTTTTGAGGATAGATTCATTGATTTGAAAATGATTGTAGATTGATTTTTTCGCATTCCAGCCCAAGTTGTTTTCAATGAAATCCAAAAGATGGATCGAAGTTCTGACTTTACTGAATTTTGCCGATGAATAACGTTCTGGCAATTTTTTGATATTTCCAGAAGCATGGGCGAACAACGTTTGAAAATCAATCTTACCGGTGATCAGCGATTCAATGCTGATGCCCAATGATTCAGTCAGGTTCGTGATGACATCAAGACGTGGGCTGAGGTTCAATTGTTTTTCACTGACCAACTGTTTTTTAGTGAGTTGAAGTCGATCTAATAATTCAGCATCGTTCCACCCTAGGGTGTGCTTGATTTTATCAATAGTGACCCAGATATCGGGGTTAATGCTCTTCTTCATGCCTTACCAATAAGATTACTACTGGCGGTTTACCGGTCAAGATCGAATTCGATACGTTTTCGTTTGTCCGCGCAGTTCGACTTCGAATTCATCGCCCGGCTTGAGTCCGATCAGTTCTTCACCAAGTGGTGAAGTGGGTGAGATCACCTGCACCGTTGCGCCTTCTATTTGAAGCCGGGTGCCGCCGCCGTTTCTGGCCAGAAAAGCATGCGTGACCGTTCCATCAATTTCATAAGAAACCAGATCACCGGCGTCGATCGCAGGGTGTTGAACCGTGCCGGCAAGATAGCCTTCGAACTCTTCGATGGTTTTTTCAAGTTCTTGAACGCGCAATGCTTGGCCTGCCGCCAAATACGATGCCTCGATTGCAAAGGTGTCATGACGGTCTTCTGCCTTCGACTCTTCGTGGGTCGCAGCTTGATGCGCAGCCTTTGCACTTTGGATGAGGGCTGCGTGTTCGGCTTTGAATTTTTCGGCAAAGGCTTTTAATACCGCTTCTTTACTGGGTCTCATCTGCTTTTCATCGTCGCAAAAAACGATCGAAATAACTAGAGCAAAAGGCGCTGGTTTTTGCTATGATAACGCCACATGTTGCAACTGAAAGAACTCTCCAAACAATATGGCTCGAAAGTGCTGTTTGAAAACGCCGAGGCGAACCTGGGTGAAAAGTCCCGCATTGCCCTGGTGGGCGCGAACGGGGCGGGGAAGAGTACGCTCATTAAATTGATTTTGGGTCAGGACCATTACGACCACGGCATGATCTCACGCAGTCCGCACATCAAGATTGGGCACTTGGCTCAAGAACTGCCAAAATACGAGAACCGCACCGTGATTGAAGAAGTCATGCGACTCGACGGCCGACGCGAAGAGATTCTTGCTCAAAAAAAAGACATTGAAGAAAAAATGCAGCACCTGGTGGGCGATGCCAGTGATCAGGCCGTTTTGCAGGCCTATGCGCGTGTCCTTGAAGAAGTCGATGCGCTTGATGAATACCGTTTGCCTTCACGGGCTGAACAGATTCTCGAAGGGGTGGGGTTTCGCCAACAAGATTTTCACCGAAACCTTGCCGAACTGAGCGGTGGCTGGATCATGCGCGTGGCCCTTGCCCGCGTGTTGTTGTTGCAGCCTGATCTTTTGATTCTCGATGAGCCT